>JALGTI010000344.1 GCA_029821455.1 Candidatus Zipacnadia bacterium
CTCTGGAGCGCGCGAAAACACGCCAGTCCCAGCAGACTCCCCCACAACGGGCCAGCCGTGTATGACATCCACATATCACCCAGCCGCCAGAAGTTGCTATCGAAGCACAGCAGGACCGCCGCCGTTGCGCCACAGATGCGCCCGTACATTACCGCGCCCCACCAATACAGCACACAGCAGGCCAACGCGCTCAGCAGCATACTGGTCAGCACCAGCGCCCGATTGGCGTCACCGCCGGTCACGTACAGATACAGAGTCTTTGCGGTTGCGATGAAGAGCGGATAGCCTGGAGCGTGGGGATGGCCGGCGGCGATGTCGAAATCGTCCAGCGCGAACGCATACTCCCCACCGTCTGAGTGGGCGATCACCACCGGCATATAGAGCAGGCGGGTCACCAGCACCACAGCGACCAATCCGCCCATAACCGCCAAATCCGCCCAGTGCAGACGCAAGCCAGCGGGTGCTGCAAGGGCTGTCGAGTTATCAGCAGGGATGTCGGACATAGCTGTTCCGATTAGTGGCACCTGCTCTCTTCGCTGAAACGTCGAGTATTTCCTGCCGGGGCCTCGATACAATCTCAAACCGGCGAAGGAGGATGGCTCGGCGAGGCGAATGTATCACGTGAAGGTAACGACTGGGCTTTCAGAGAGCGGTCTGTTGCGACCGCCCCGCCGACCGATCCTTACGAATGGTGTGATAGCCGTGAAATTGGTGACCAGAGAGCAAATGAGGAAGACTGACCGGACCGCAATCGAGGAGTACGGCATTGCCGGAGCGGTGTTGATGGAGAATGCCGGGCGGCAGGTGGCCGAGACCGTGCTTGAACTCCTCGGCAAGCTAGAGCAGAAGACCGCCAGTGTCCTGATCATTGCTGGCCGGGGCAACAATGGCGGCGATGGGTTCGTGGCGGCCCGTCACCTCCAGAAGATGGGAATTGATGCCCGCGTCTGCCTGCTGGGTAAGGGCGATGACCTCAAGGGTGATGCGCGCACGAACTATGAAATCACCCGCAAGTGTGGCGTCCCCATTGATGAGAACGTCAGTGCCGGCGACCTGGCTCTCGACGTGGCGATGGCCGGTGTGCTGGTGGATGCCATCCTCGGCACGGGCGCCAGGGGCGAGCTCGAAACCAGCGTCGCCGAGGCAATTAAGGTCATGAACGCTGCCGAAACTCCTGTCGTCGCGGTGGATTTGCCCTCCGGGATCACCGCCGACACTGGCCAGGTCCTCGGGGTGGCGGTAAGGGCCACTTTGACGATAACCTTCGGGCTGCCGAAAGTGGGCCTGTACTGTTATCCAGGCCGTGACTACTGCGGCGAGGTCAGGATTGCCGACATCGGCCTGCCCGCTGAACTGCTCACCACCGAGCAGCTCTACAACAATCTCACAACCCTTGAGGAGGCCAGGGCGATGCTGCCGGCCCGCTGGCCGGAGATGCACAAGGGCGACGCCGGGCGCTTGCTGGTCGTGGCTGGCTCGGCTGGTATGACCGGGGCGGCGGCCCTGACCGGCCTCGGAGCCCTCTGCGCCGGCGCCGGACTTGTCACCATCGCCTGCCCGGCCAGCATCAATGACATCCTCGAAGTCAAATGTACCGAGGCTATCACCCTCCCGATGCCCGAGACCGACCATCGCTGCCTCTCAACAAAGGCGATTGACCCGATCCTGGAGGCCGCCGAGCGGGTCAACGCCGTTGCCCTGGGTCCGGGCGTCTCGCGTCATGACGAGGTGAGGAAGGTCGTCACCGAGCTGCTCGATGAGATTGAGCAGCCTGTCGTGCTGGATGCCGACGGCCTTAACGTCTGCACCGACTGCCTTCAGGAGATCCGCGATCGCGAGGACCCGACTGTCATCACACCCCACCCCGGCGAACTGGCCCGCCTGATGGGCACGACCCCGGACGAGGTCCAGGCGGCACGCCTGGCTGCGGCACGCGATGCGGCCAAAGACCTGGAGTGCATCGTATTGCTAAAGGGCGCGGGCACTGTCGCCGCTGCCCCGGACGGCGAGACGTGGCTGAACCCGACTGGCAATCAGGGCATGGCAAGCGGCGGGATGGGGGACGTGCTGACCGGGGTTATCGGCGCCTTCTTAGCCGGCGGGACACCAGTCTTGCAAGCGGCGGTAGCGGGCGCGTACTATCACGGCCTGGCCGGCGACCTGGCCGCCCAACAGATGGGCCAGCGCGGCCTGATTGCCAGCGACCTCCTCGAAACCCTGCCTGCTGCCCTGCAAATGCAGCCCGAGCCACTGCCTTGAACCGAAACAGGGGCAGCGGCATCCTGCCGCTGGAGTCGTGGACACGAGCTGGAAGCTCACCCCACCCAAAGAGTTTGGTAGCGCAAGCTTCCAGCTTGCGGAGACTCAGGGCAAGCTGCGGTTTCGACAGGCTTACCGTCCTGAGATAGCCGAAGGAGAAGCTTACCCTACCCAAAGAGTTTGGTAGCGCGGGCTTCCAGCCTGCGTATTCGGCGTGTTGCCAAGACAACGCAGGCAGAATGCGCACGCTACCCAAGGTATCTGAAGCTCAATACGCCGTTGCTCTGGTGTCTCAGTCCCCACCTTCGACGATCAGGCGCAGGTCAGCGGCGGCGCTCTCTTCGATGGCGGCGAGGTTGCTGAGTTGTTCAGCAGCGTGGGCATAGGCCTCGGCGGGCGGGTCTGCCCGTGGATCAAGTTGGGGCCAGTCGCGTAGCAGCAGCTCGGCGGCGCTGGCGTAGACCATTGACAGCCGCCTGATGCGCTGGTCACGGGGGGATGGAAACTCATCAGCGGCCTCCAGCAAGAAGGCAGCCGCTTGCTGCCGGGCACCGACGTAGCACCGCAACGGCCCGCGCGCCCACTCCGCCAGCATATTCGCGCGGATCAGGTCCCAGTTATCGGCCACCGCTTGTAGCTCTGCCGCAGCCGCCCGCAGGCCCAGAGTGCCCGGCTCCAACGGCCCATAGGTGCGCGGCTCATTGACCACCTCCGCCGCGTGCACCAGTCCCATCGCCGCCATCTGGTTGGTATCCGGCCACACTTCCGGCGGGAGCGCTGTCACCAGCGGATACCTGCCAAAGTAGTCGGCCGCGCCAGCCGGCTGCAGCGTTGGCCACGGCCCCGACCAGCGGCAGCGGCGCTCCAGCTCTGCAGCGCTGAAGCTCAGTTCCCCGAACGGTGGGGCCATTACTCGCAGCGCCCGGCCCGGCCCGGTTCCCTCAAACTCCACTGCCACACACCAGAACACCTCATCGAGCGACGAGCCAATCGGCCCTTGCCCGGCCAGGCTTAGAGGCAGCAGGCAAGTCCCACCAGCCTTCAGGGTCCTATCCAGGGCGCCGAACGCCTTGGTGCGCGACGTATTGACCACTAGGTCAGCCTTGCACCCGGCGCTCTGCAGCGCCTTGACCAGCGGGTTG
>JALGTI010000345.1 GCA_029821455.1 Candidatus Zipacnadia bacterium
GCAGCGGTTCTTTGCCGATACAGGGCGCACACGGGGCGACCTCGAGGCCGACCTGGCTCCGTGGTTTGGGTCGATGCGAGCCGAGATGATCGCCGTCACCGAGGTGACCAGGGCCAGCGCCGAGGGCGCTATCTCAACGGTACAAATCGCCAAGGATTCAGGCTTTGACATGGTGGCCATCTGGCACACCAACCGCGACGAGCTGGTGTGCACGACGATGTGTGCCCCATTGGATGACAAGCCAGAGGATGAAGGGGCGGAGCTGACCAAGGGGCTAGTCAACGGCCCACCGCCGGCGCATCCAAGGTGCAGGTGTTGGATCACTCACAGGTGGAATGAGCCGGAGGCACAGGGGGCGACGCCTGCGGCGTCAAATGCCGAGATCAAACAAGAGGGCGAGCGGTGGGCGCAAAGCCTTAGTCAGCCGGAAGAGCTAGCGGTTAAGCAGTACACGGAGGCGGCGGCACGGATGGAGAATCGCGGGTTGCGCGAGGGCCGAGACCCGTTCCCAGACCTAACAAAGCGGCTAGACGCCGCGCTAGACAAATCGCGGACGCCTGCGCCTACAACGGCATACCGCACGTCTGGGGCAATCCTAGACAAAGATTTCAACACCTATCGCTGGCAAGACATGGTGGGGCAGACGGTTAGGGATCCGGCTTACCTGTCAACGTCGCTTTCAGAGCAGGCCGCCCGCAGCTATGGCAGCGAAGGCGACGCATTAATTGAGATTCAAGTGCCGGAGCAATCGCGTGCTGCCTATGTAGGCGCGGTGGGTCAGCATCCAGAAGAGCAAGAGTTACTGATTGCACGGGGCAGCGGCCTAGAGATTGTAAGCGCGCAACTGAGGAACAATATATGGCAAATAGTGGCAAGGCTGATTCAATAGAGACTAAGCGCGAGCGTTTTAGCTGGAGCCCGGCTGATTGGGCGCTCATTCTCAAGCCGCCCAAAAAGAAGCCAGCCAATGCCAGCCGATAGCATCCACATCGAAGGCCTCCAGGCCCTACAGTCAAAGCTAGGCGCCATACACGGCGCCACATACTGGCGGGCCATCCTGACCGCGGGCGCCGACATGCTGCATGACTACATCGCAGTTTATCCCGATAAGACCCCTTCCAACTTGCCTGCCGGGCCTGGATCCAGGTGGTACGAGCGCAGCTGGGGGCCTGCATGGATGCGCATGGACGGCAGCATAGGCAAGGTGAGCACGGCAACATCGCAAATCATGAGGTCGCGATGGTCAATCAAGGTGTTCCCAATGCACGCCATCGTAGGCAATAACGCTGACTATGCTCCATACGTTCAGGGAAAGGCGACTCAAGCGCCGGTGCACCAGCGCCACGGCTGGCGCACAGACAAAGAAGCAATCCGCGTGATGGGGCCAAAGGTTCAACGCATGGCCGAGATAATGGTACAAAGGGCGATAGATAAAGCATGATAATTAAAGCGGTTGGCGATTGGGAGCTTGACATTCTAGCAGTGCCATTCGGCGGGGCGGACAACAAAGACGCCGATGGCGAGTGGTTTGACGCTGACACGCTGTTTCACGAGGACAAATTCGGCCTGCCGCCGCTAGTCCACTACCACGGCTATACCGAAACAGGCAAGCCGGAGGGTGCGCCGGTATACCTTGGCAAGACCATCGAGCGCTGGGTAGACCAGGCGGGCATTTGGTATCGCGGCGTGCTTGACAAGACCATAGAGCTGGCTGGCCAGATCATGGATGGTGCGCAAAAGGACATTGCCAGGGCGTCGAGTGGCAGCGTAACGCACCTTGCACGGGTTGACGACGATGGCCACATCCGAGAGTGGCCAGTGACAGAGTTGAGCATATTCAATGCCATTGGCAACATGCAACCGGCGAACCGCCATGCCGTGGCCATGCCAGTGGCGAAAGCAATATATCTTGCGGCTGGCCTTGATTGGCCAGGCGAGGGTGGTGACCCAGAGACAGACCCAGAGGCGGCGGCGAAAGCTGGCGCGGGTTCTGTGGATCACACGGGCGATAGTGACGTAACGATAGCATTTACAGGAGACACCAAGATGGAAGACAAAGACATTCAGGCCCTGGCGACCAAGACGGCCCAAGAGGCTGTTGCGGTTGCACTCAAGGCCGACAAGGAAGAGCGCGAGGCTGCTGAGAAGCTGGCCGCCGAAGAGGCCGAGCGAACCGCTGTTGCGGTCAAGGCCGCCATGGATGCACGCGACAAAGACGACGCCAAGAAGGGGCGCCTGCCCGTTGTTGAGGGCGTGCCACACCTCCTCAAGTACAACGCGCCAATGAGCAACCTTTCGCCTGCTGATCTGGCGTTCGGCATCGACACGATCAAGGGGAAAAACCGCGACAACTATGTCAGCCCAGAGGCCTACGAGATGCTGGCTGCCAAGGTATTGGGCAAAGAGGGCGAGGCTAGCTACGCACTTGAGTCCCAGTATGCCCTCAAGAGCATGGGGATCAAGAGCGACGAGGTACAGTATAGCACCCTGAGCGGCTATGGTGACGAATGGGTGGGCGTGCTTTACAGCGCCAACTTGTGGGAGAAGATCCGACAGGCGGTGAGTATTCTCGCCATGGTGCCACAGGAGCAAATGCCAGACGGCTACGAGTCGATGGTATGGCCCCTCGAGGGCGCTGACCCTACGTGGTACAAAGTGGACCAGACAACGGCCACCAATGCGACCACGGGGCGCCCCGACGCTACGATCACCTCGAGCAGGATGGCCACCGGCAACAAAACCGTCACCGTTCTGAAGGCTGGCGTTCGGGCCTTGTGGTCAGGTGAGCTGGCCGAGGATAGCCTGGTTCGCTGGGCACCTCAGCTCATGCGACAGATTCAGACCTCCGGTGCTGAGAGCCTGGAGCACGCGCTGATTGACGGCGACACCGATGAGACGGGAACCACCAACATCAACGACATCGCAGGTACGCCTGACGGCACCGAGTTCTTTGTGATGCTGAATGGGTTTCGCAAGCTGGCGCTTGTGACCAACACGGCCAATAGTCGCCCGGGTGGCACGCTGACTGAAGACGATTACCTCGACACCACGGCGCTTTTGGGCGCGGCTGGCATGTATGCCGACCAGACCAAGGTGGGATTCATTGT
>JALGTI010000031.1 GCA_029821455.1 Candidatus Zipacnadia bacterium
GGGGGTAGGTATGCCGTTGGTTGGCGGTGTCATAGCAGGCCGGATACTGCGTATTCGGCCCCTCTAAGCAAGCGCCCATGCCCCTAGCTTTCCCCTCAAGATTTACTGCCATTGGCCGATAAACGAGGTGAGGCGATTGCGCTTGGCCTTCGCGCGGCAGCCGATGCAATGATCCGGGGAATGTACGCCTCCGCCAGCGGAATGTCGGCGGAGCTAGATAAACACCAGGTCTGTGCCAACAACCTGGCAAATATCAATACCGTTGGCTTTCGCGGCAGCCGCGTGGCCCAGCGCGCCTTCGTGCAAGACCTGCAGGCAGCCTGGCAAGTGGAGCAACCCCAAGGGGGAGGGACGATCCTGGCAGGCGGAGAGGTTGATATGCGCCAGGGTCCTCTGCGCCAGAGCGACAACCCCCTGGATATGGCCCTCGATGGCCCTGGACTGTTCGTCATCCAAACCCCCACCGGCCCCCGATACACCCGCGCTGGCAACTTCCAACTCAATATCCAGAACCAATTGGTCACCGCGGCAGGCTATCCCGTGCTGGGAGAGGCTGGGCCGCTCACTATCCAGGGCCTTGATGTGCAGATAACCAAGCAGGGGCAGATATATGTGGACGGGACGCTGGCGGGGAGGCTGCGGATAGAAGAGCCGTCCCCCGACGCACAGTTGACGGCGCTGGGCAGCAAGCTCCTGGATGTCACCGCCACCGCACCCGCGACGCAGACAGCAGTTAAGCAGGGGTATCTGGAGGGGGCCAATGTGCAGGTCATGGAGCAACTGGTCGCTATGATGCGCGGGCTGCGAACGTATGAGGCAAACGCAGAAGCACTCGGCACCCAATCCGAGGCCCTCGGCGAACTGATAAGAGCGGTACAAAGCGGAGAGTAAAAGCTAGGTTGGCGGGTGCGACGCCCGCCCCACGCGGCAGATCAGATAAGAAAGGTGTTGGTTTGTTATGATGCGGGCATTGTGGTCAGCGGCGACGGGGATGATCGCCCAGGAGCTGCAGGTGGACACCATCGCCAATAACCTGGCCAATGTCAACACGGCTGGCTTCAAGCGCCAGCGAGTGGACTTCGAGGACTTACTGTATGAGACGCTGCGCAGGCCGGGCGCGCCGGCGGCTGATGGTGTGCAACTGCCGACCGGCATTCAGGTAGGCCTGGGTACGCGGGCGGCGGCGACCACCCGGATGTTCGACCAGGGTACCTTCCAGGAGACGGGCAATCCCCTGGACCTGGTTATCGAGGGCAACGGCTTTTTCCAGGTAACCCTGCCCAATGGGACGACGGGCTATACGCGGGCGGGCAACTTCAGGCTGGATAGTGAGGGCAACCTGGTAACCGTGGATGGCTATCCGCTGGAGCCGTCCATTGTGATCCCGCCGGATGCCGAGTCGGTTGCGGTCGGAGAGGATGGGACCGTGTCCGTGATCCAAGCCGGCGCCATCGCCCCCAGCAGTGTTGGACAGATACAGATTGCCCGCTTCATTAATCCGGCCGGGCTCGTGAGCATCGGGCACAGCATGTTCCTGGAGTCGGCAGCCTCAGGGGCTCCGGCAGTAGGCACACCGGGGCTCGAGGGCCTGGGGCAGATTGCTCAGGGGGTGCTGGAGATGTCGAATGTGAAGGTGGTCCAGGAGATGGTGCAGATGATCACCGCCCAGCGCGCCTATGAGGCCAACTCGGAAGCCATCAAGATCGCAGACCGGATGCTAGAGACAGCCAATAACGTGCGCAGGTGATAGCAGTGAGGGAGGCAACTAAGACGATAGTTGTCATAGTGGCGCTGGTAGCCTGGATGGCGAGCGCTGTCGCCCAGGAATCGCAGCAGGCAGATGTGGCCGCAACCGTAAGGCTTAAAGAGGAGGCCGAGGTGGGGGAGGGGCCAGTGCGCCTGGGCCAGATGGCGGAGATTGAGGCAGATGAGCAGCTCGGAACACGCCTGGCGCAGGTCAATCTCGGGCTGGCCCCTCCTTCAGGATCAATGCGCGTCATAACCCAGGGATATATCCGCCTGCGGCTGCGGCGCGCCGGCATCGAGCCCTCCAGGCTGGTCTTTGCAGGGGCCGAGCGAGTGATGATCCAGCAACCTGGCCCCAAGATCACGGAGGGGCCGAAGCGCGTCGGAGCCGCATCTGGCCCAGACCCGCCAGCGGCTGTGCTCGAGCGTGGGGACCGGGTGGTTGTTGTGGTGCGGTGTGGGGTGGTGGAGGTGCGTGCCCAGGGCCAGAGCCGGGGCCGTGGAGGCGTCGGCGATATGATCGAGGTCAGGATTCTGGGAACAAATAAGACGGCGCAAGCCTGCATCGTGAGCAGTAGCGAAGTTGAGGTAAGGGCGAATTAATGGCAGACACGCCATTTGTAGCTAACCTACCCCCTAGCCCCCTCCCTACTTGCCCTGAGCCTGCCGAAGGGAAGGGAGGGGGAACGGGGTGGGTGGACAGGCATGGTTCGACAAGCTCACCATGGCCTGAGCTCATCGAAGGCCAAGGATGCCTGTCCTACGGGTCTGCCACAGCACCCACGAGCGAGATGCTCGTGCGACAAAACGAAAGGGGTCACAGGAATGAATATGAGGGCAGTACAGAGGGGATTGCTGATTGGGGGTCTGGTGGTGATAGTGGCTGGTCAGGCCACAACCCAGCAGATGGACACGGCCTTCTTCACCGGTCTTTTCACTACGCCCATCGGGCAGCGGGTGGGAGATATTGTGACGGTTATCATCTCCGAAACCACCCAGGCCACACACCAGGCCAGCCAGAGCCACGAGAACAAGACCAAGACGCAGGTGGGGCCGGGGGAGGGGAAGCTGCAGTACATCCCCCTGGTCGGCGGCGGCCTGGGATACAGCGCCAGCTCCAGCTCCAGCGCCAAGGCCAGCGCCGCCCGCCAGCAGACCCTCTACACACGAGTGTCGGCTAAGATCGTGGAAATAACCCCCACTGGCAACTACCGCATCGAAGGGCAGCGGCTGATCAGGGTGAACCGCGATGTACAGAGACTGACCGTGCGCGGCGAGGTGCGCCCCCAGGATATCGGGGCGAATAACATCATCTATTCCCAGGATATCGTTGATGCCGAAATCTCCTACAAAGGCAGCGACCCGGCGCGGCCCGGCAAGCGCGTGGGCCTCGTCACGAGACTACTGAACTGGCTCTTTTGAAAGATGATTAGCAGGGGGACTACTATGATAATTGGATTGATGCTGCTTGCCAGCGCAATTCTGCCGGCTTTGGCGCAGGAAGATGCTGCCGGGCAGGACGCCCCGCCTGCGGTTGTGGTGGTTCCTGGCAGGGAAGAACACACGCAGGCGCGCCTTAAGGATATCGCCAGCCTCACGTGCACCAACGGCTACAGGCTGCTGGGCTATGGGCTGGTGGTGGGGCTGCAGAGCACGGGCGATTCGGACAAGACGCTTTTCACCGAGCAGGCGCTGAAAAACGTCCTGGAGCAGATGGGCCTGCGGCTGCGCAATGAGCAGGTCAAGGTCGAAAACGTGGCGGCGGTGATGGTGACAGGCGAGCTGTCCCCCTTTGCCCCGGAGGGCGCGAACTTTGATGTAACGGTTTCATCCCTGGGTGATGCCTCCAGCCTTCAGGGCGGCATGCTGCTGGCCACGCCCCTGCGTGGACCCGATGGCGAGGTCTATGCGATGGCCCAGGGGCCGGTCTCAGTGGGCGGTTATGGGGCCGGTGGGCGCGGCGCAGCGGAGATAAAGAACCACCTGGCCGTGGGCAGAGCACCACAGGGGGGCTGGGTGATAAAGCCAATTCCGGCCCGCCTTGTCCAGCACAACGCGCTTTATCTGACCCTGTATCAGCCCGACTTCACCACCGCCACCAGGATCGCACAGCGGATCAATGCTGAGCTAGGCGCGGCGCACGCTCAGGCCCTGGATGCGGCCACCGTGCAGGTGGAGGTGGTGGATGATGAGCCGGTGGCACTGATCGCACGCCTGGAAGACCTGCAGATAAGTCCCGAAACGCCGGCCCGGGTGGTGATAAATGAGCGCACGGGCACGGTGGCGATGGGCGAGCAGGTCAGGATCCTACCTGTGGCGATTGCTCACGGGGGGCTGACCGTGCGCATCAGGCGCGAGCTTGAGGTCTATCAGCCGCCACCACTTTTCAGCGGCGGGGAGACAGTGGTGGTGCCCCAGCCGAGCGTAGAGGTGGAAGAGCAGGAGGGCACGGTGCTGCAGGTGCGACCCCAGGCGACTCTGCAGGACCTGGTGCGGGCGCTCAATGCCCTGGGCGTCAAACCCCGCGATCTAATCGCCATCATCCAGGCCCTGAAGGAATGCGGCGCACTGCAAGCAGAGCTGGTGGTGATGTGATGGTGCATGGCATGAGTTTATCGCCTGCAGCAACTCACCTACCCCCCAGGCCCCTCCCTGAAGGGAGGGGGAAGAGGGGGGTGTCACTCAACGGAGGAGAGACGCCTCCGCTACGCGACCAGCCCCACCATAACGGGGCATGGCAGGCGTGCGTGGAGTTCGAGGGCCTCCTGATTGGGCAGATGCTGCGAATGATGCGAGGCAGCCTCTCAGACCGTGGAGTGCTGCCCACAAGCCCAGCCGAGCGGATGTTCTGGCGGCAGTACTGCACTGCTGTGGGGCAGGAGACAGCCCGCTCCAGCCCGTTGGGGATTGCAGAGACAATGTACCGGGCCTCTTGGCGCGAGCCATCAAGGCCCATTGACGGGCCGCCGATACCACAGATGCAAAGAGGCGGTCGGGAGAGTGCGACATAATGGGGGAACCCGCGCTTCAGCAACTGAGGACCAACCAGCCGCTTGCGGAGACAATTGAGGCGCAAGTAGGCACCTGCGAGCGGCTGGTGGAGCTGCTCAGGGAGCAGCGCGAGGCGGTGCTGGGCAAGCAAGAAGAGGCCGTGTGGCGCAGCACTGCCCAGATTGGCCAGGAGCTGCAGAAGCTGGAGCGCCTGGGCGAGCAGCGCAGAGAACTGCAAAGCCACGGCGCTGCCGGAGCCGCACAGTTGCGGCGGGGTCTGGAACAAATTCATGCGCGGATGCGGCTGGAGGCAGAGGTGAGCCAGGAGATTCTGACTGATCTGCTGGCCTACATTGAGTTTGTGGCCCAGCAGGTAGGCTCCGGGGGGCCAGGCTGCTATGACCCGCAGGGCAACAGGCCCGCAGGAGAGGCCACAGGGATGCGGTTTGACCAGGAGGTGTGACAGTGTCCGGGATCCTGCAGTTGGCCCGTAATGCTCTGCTGACCAACCGGGCAGCATTGCAGATTGTGGGCCATAACATAGTCAACGCCAACACCCCGGGTTATGTGCGACAGCGGCCGGTGCTGGCGGTTGTGCCCGGAGCCCTCAGTGGTACACTGGCCGGGGGCGGTGTGGGGCAGGGCGTTGAGCTGGTGGATGTGCAAAGGCTGGCAGATGAACTGCTGCAGGCGCAGGTAGAGCGCCAGGAGGGGCGCGCGGCCTTCTTCCAGGGGCGCTATGAGGCGCTGGCTCAGGTGGAGGCACTCTTCACCGACCTGCAGGGCGCGGGCATCGCCCAGGCCCTGGGGGACTTCTTCGATGCCTTTGAGCAGGTGGCCAGCTACCCGAGCAACCTGGGAGTGCGCACAGAGGCCTTGCAGCGGGCGGAGATTCTCACCGATACCATCCGCCAGCGGGCTGATGAACTGTACAGGATGCGCGATAGATTTGATGAACAGATCAGCCGGCAGGTGGCGGAGGTTAACCGGCAAGTAGAGGAGCTTGCTGCACTCAACAGCATAATCGGCCAGGCGGCTTCGCCCGCTGCGCGCGCTGATATCGAAAGCCAGCAGGACCGGCTCGTCGCTGGGGTGGCCCGCCTAATTGGGGCGGAGGCCATCAGGTATGACAGCGGCGTAGTAGACCTGCTGATCGGCGGCCAACGGCTGGTTCAAGGCGGCGAGGCGCTGACGCTGCGTACCGAACCGGATCCGGCCAAGCCGGGCCGCGTGCGCGTGGTGTTCGACTACAGCGGAGAGTTAGCGCCGCTAGGTGGTCAGATTGCCGGGCTGGCTGAAGTGCGGGATGACTACATTGACAAGTACATCTCGTGGCTGGATACCCTGGCCCAGACCCTGGCTGATGAGATAAATGCAATCCATCTGGCGGGCTTTGACCTGGACGGTAATCCGGGGGTAGAGCTGTTCACATATGGGGAAAATCCAGCCCGCTCGCTTGAGCTAAACGTCGCAGTGCAGGGCCAGCCGGAGCTTCTGGCCGCCAGCGATGACGGGGCCCCCGGCAATGGCAGCAATGCCCTGGCCATCGCGATGCTGGCGCAGGCGAGGTTGCTGGAGGGCGGCGAGGTCACCTTGGAGGAGTATTACGCCGATTTCATCAGCGAGGTCGGAACCGATACCGCCGGGGCTCAGGACCTGGAGGCTATCGCAGCGGCGGTAGCGGAGAGTCTGCAGGCCCAGTACCAGTCCCAGGCCGGAGTGAGCCTGGATGAGGAGGGTATGGACCTGATTCGCTATCAGCAGGCTTATGAGGCGGCCTCACGCATCTTGATGACTGCTCTGGAGATGTTCGACGCAATGCTTGAATTGCGGTAGCAAATGTGTGGAGGGGTTGAATGCGAAGTAGGGGCGGTTCGCGAGCCGCCCCTACTACAACGGGCCAGATGGGGCCCCGAACACCCCCATTTGGCCCCTCCAACAGGGGAGCTGACACGTGTCACGGGGGGTCGGGGACGAGGAAGATGAGAATATCGAATCGGGCTTACCTTGATGCCCTCCAGCGCGGGTTGGTCAAGGCCGCCGAGGGGATGCAGAGGCTGAGCGTACAGCTTAGCTCAAGCCGGCGGCTGCAGCGGCCCTCCGAGGACCCGGTCGCTGCTGGAGTGATCCTGCGCGCCCACACCGATCTGCACCACTTCAAGCAGCAGCAGGAGACCCTCGCGGCGGCTCTGAACCGCGTGTACGCGGCGGATTCGCCTCTTGGGCAGATCAGCCAACAGTTAGTCGAAGCCAAGAACATTGCGTTACAGGGGTTAAGCAGCAGCCTGCCGCCGGATGCGCTACAGCCACTGGCGAACCAGATTCAAGGGATACTGGAATACCTGGTAGATGAGGCGAATAAGTCGGTGATTGGCCGGTACTTGTTTGCCGGGACCGAGGACAACGCGGCTCCGGTAGTATGGGACCCCGTCACTGAGCAGTATCAATATGCGGGAAACGATAGTTACCAGCTTGCGCCGGTCGCCCCGGGCCGCACGGCACCGACCAATATCCCTGGTGTCTATGTCTTCAATTTCGTGGACAGCGAGGGCAACCGGGTGGTGCCCGAGGTGGATGCCGACCTCTTTACGGTGCTACAGCAAGCGGAACAACAGATCCGCAGCGGGGATACTGATGCGTTGCGGGAAACGGCTGAGCAGCTAGATGCGCTGCATAGCAATGTGGTGACACAGCGCGGGATCCTCGGTGGGCATGCTCTGCGGCTGGAGACGGCGCAGAATGCCGCCGCGGATGGGGAGATCACCATCAGCCAACTGCTGGCCAGTACCGAGGAAGTGGATATAGTCGAGGCAATCCTGAAGATGCAGAGACTGGAGTTGACGTACCAGGCAGCGTTGGCGGCCGTGGGGAAGATCGCCTCCCTGCCCACCATCTTCCAGGTTTGGCAGTAGATGGCCTCCCGCCCGCCAACCCACCGCTGTTCCCCCTCCCTAAGGGGGTAGGTGAGTTAGCACAGCCTCACCTTTGCCATCAGCCGAGGTGTTTCGATGAAGATTCCAACACAGTGTTTCGGAGAGATTGAGGTCGAAGAGCACCAGATGCTCCACCTGCCCGGGGGCATTGTGCCATTTCCGGAGGAGGAGTACGTGCTGGTAACCCGCGCCGGCGAGGCGCCCTTTGCCTGGCTGCAGTGCCTCCAGCGGCCCGACCTGGCCTTTGTGGTAATATCTCCCGAGGCTGTGTGCGGCCCCCCGGCCCTGCCGATTGCCCCGGAAATCAAGCAAGAACTGGAACTTGATGATGGCGAGCAGGCCCTGGTGCTGTGCCTGGTAGTGGTCGGAGAGCAGCCGGAGCAGAGCACGGTCAACCTGCTGGCCCCGCTGGTCATCAATCCGCGCACCGGCCACGGCATACAGCTTATCCTCAATGGCGATATGAGTTTGATCAGAGTGCCGGTGTTTGCCCTCGAACAACAAGCACTGGCGGCCTAGTAGCAGGTGTGGCATCGGTGTCCCACCTATCAACCACCCCCATTCCCCCTCCCTTCAGGGAGGGGGCGAGGGGGTAGGTTAGTCATCACGGGCGAGACGCTCCTGCCACAGGAGGCCCGGGCGCCTAGGGGCCAGATCGCGCAGGCTGGAAGCCTCCGCCACGGCAGACCGCCCGCCCTAACCTGGGCGACAGGCAAGGATGCCTGTCCTACGGAAGGAACATGGGCGGGACGCCTGCGCCACGGAACGCTTACTCACGGAGGAGTAGGCAGACTCCACGGAGGGAGAAAGATGCTAGTTTTTACCCGGCAAGCCGAAGAGGAGATAGTAATCGGTGACGAGGTCCGCGTGAAGGTGCTGGAGATAAGCGGAGGCAGTGTGAAGATCGGAATTATCGCTCCCCGGCGGATTAGCGTCCATCGAGCCGAGATTTACGAGCAGATCGTGCAGCAGAATCTGGCCGCTGCCCAGACCGCGCGGGCACCGCGCCGCCTCAGAACCTATAAGCAGAGCGCTAATACCTCCACATTACTCTTAAGGTCTAAGGCCCTGCTGCCGATAGATAAGCCGGACGCGGAGGAATCAGTCAACAGGTTGGGAGGAAAGGAGGAGAGGGGAGGAAGTAGCAAGCCAGACGCTAGTTAAGCGGGGTTACTACCCCAAGCTTATTTAAGCGGGCCCGGAGGGGCCTTGACGTACGGCAGCAGGGAAGCTGCCACCCAATAACTTCAAGGAGGAAGAGAAAAGTGTCGTTAACAAGAATCAATGCGAATGTCATATCGCTGATCGGTCAGCGCAACCTGCGTACCAACGCAGAGAGGATGAGCAAGTCCATTGAGCGGTTGAGTTCGGGGTTCCGCATCAACAGCGGAGCCGACGACCCATCCGGCCTGGTTATCAGCGAACTGCTGCGGGCCCAGGTGGGCGGGGTGACGATCGCCCAGCAGAACGCCGAGCAGGGTGTGAACCTGATAAAGACGGCTGAGGGGGCGCTGATGGAGGTGTCCAACCTGCTGCAGCAGATCCGCAACCTGGCGGTCAGCGCAGCCTCAGACAGCACCCACAACGAGGACAGCCGCGGCGCCCTGCAGCGCCAGGTGGCTTCGGCGATGACGACAATTGACCAGATCGGCAGCACCACGACGTACGCGGGACGCGCCCTGCTGGATGGCAGCGCGGGTACCAAAGTGCAGATCCGCGATACCACCCATATCGCCGCAGCGAATCTGACCGCCAGCGCGGGCGAAGGCCTGGCCGACGTGGACGTCACCACCGCCGCAACCAAGGCGACCAAGGATACAAGCCACGCCTACGCAGACACTGGCACCACGGTGGCCAACCCTGGCACGATAACCATCAACAATAAGCAGATAACCGTCATCGCGACTGACACAGTCCAGGACGTCATTGACAAGATCAATGACGAGACCACCACGACCGGCGTGGTAGCCTCGTGGGATGCCGGCAATACGGTGGTGCAGTTGGACCAGAACTATTACGGCTCCGATAAGCTGATAGACTACGCGGAGTCGGCCGACATCCTCAACGGCGCCAGTGCCTTCCTGGAAAACGGCATTGATGCGGTGGCCACCGTCACGTGGGGAGACACCACCACCGCCACCATGAACGCCGGCAAGGGTCTGGTGCTGGAGGATTCCGCGGGCGATCAGATCACGCTGACGACCGCTGGTAACGCTGTGAGCACCTGGAGCGATGCCCTCAACGTAACCCAGGGCCTCCTGAGCTTCCAGATTGGTGTGAATGCCTACGAGACGGCCTCGATGGCGGTTGACAGCGTCTCGACAACCGACCTGGGTACCACCGGGCTGTTGGCCAACATTGACATCTCCACCGTCGCGGGCGCCAATTCGGCCCTGACGATCGTTGACGAGGCGATTGACGAGGTCAGCACGATGCGCGGCCGGCTCGGCGCATTCCTGACCAACGAACTACAGGCTACGAGCCGGGCACTGGCCGCGGCCCAGGAGAACCTGACGGCCTCGGAGAGCGCGATCCGCAACAGTGACTTCGGTGCGCAGATGTCTGAGTTCACTATCTCTCAGATCCTGGTGCAGTCCGCGACCTCCTTCCTGGCGCAGGCCAACTCGCTGCCCCAGATGGTGCTACAGCTCGTCAGAGGGGTCTAAGCGATAAATGCCGGCCGGGGGCGGTGGTGCTAAGGGCTCACCGCCCTCAACCCTTTTACTGTCTCTGATGAAGGTGACCTACCCCTGTCCCCCCTCCCTACTCGCCCTGAGTCTGCCGAAGGGAAGAGAGGGGGCGAGGAGGTAGGTTGGCTGATGGGATGACAATGCTGTAGGAGGTTAGATGGGGATGGATTACCTGCGCTATATAAGCAGCAGCGGCTATGTCACTGGCCTGATGTCGGGAATTGACACAGGAAACATTGTTGACCAGCTTGCTGAGGCCAAACGCGTCCCCATCACCCAGCTAGAAAGCCGCAAGGCCGGCGAACAGGCCACGCTGGCGGCCTATCAGAGCCTCGGCGCCGGGCTGCTCAGCCTCGGCATCTATGCCGCCAATCTGACGACCGAGAGCACCTTCCAGGCGCGGCAGGTCATCAACAGCGATCCTGACCGGGTGGCGGCCTCGGCCAGCGCCGGCACATCCACGGGCACTTATGAGCTGGTCATCAGCCAACTCGCCCAGGCCCATAAGGTCTCCTCGGCCGCGATCACAGATGCGACCGCTGGGTTAGGATACGCCGGCGACATCGTAATTAACGCCACGGCGATACAGCTTCAAGCCAGCGACAGCCTCACTAACCTCGTGGAAGCGATCAATAACGCCGACACCGGCGTTCAGGCCAGCCTCCTCACTATCTCCGACAGCGACCATCGCCTGGTCTTGACTGCCAACCAGAGCGGCGCCGAAGGCGCTATTGACCTGGTAGAGGCCAACACCAGCAACATACTCGAGCAACTGGGCCTTGTACAGGCCGCAGCCACCACCAAGCACAGTATCACCGATGGCCAGGCCTCTGACTACTTTGCCTCCACCAATTCAGCGATAGGAAACCTGCTGGGCCTAAGCGATTCGCCCAGCGGGACGATTCAGGTCAACGGCACCGACGTGGCCATTGATCTGAGCGCCGATAGCCTGCAGGCTATCGCGGCGAAGATTGACACTGTGGACGGAGTTACCGCGACGGTAACCGGCGATGGCGAGACGGGCTACCGCCTGGAGATAGTCGGCGACAGCGGCGCCCCCACCTTGACTGATAATAACAATGTGCTGCAAGCCCTGGGCGTTCTGACCAAGCCAGTGGCCAATGAGATAGATGCGGCCCTCGATGCCCAGTTCACCCTGGAAGATTTTGCCCTCACCCGGCCGACTAACAGCATTGACGACGTGGTGCCGGGCCTGAGCCTGGAACTGCTGGCCGCCGACCCCGAGACGACCGTCACCCTGACGGTTTCGCCCTACTATAGCGATGCTGTCGAGGCAGTCGCGTCCTTTGTCAGCAAGTACAACGAAATAATGGATATGCTTAACGCGGGGCTGAGCTACGACGTAGAGACCGAGACGGGCGGGGAGTTTTTCGGCGAGGCAGCGATTGTGAACCTGCAGACAATGCTAGTCCAGCAGGCCACCACAGCTGTTACCACACTGGCAGCGATGGGGGAGAGCATCGCCCTCTCAGAGCTGGGCCTGTCGGTGGATGCAGACGGCAGGCTGGCGCTGGACACCGCTCAACTGCAGGAGGTGCTGGGAGACGACCCTGTGCGAGTGCAGAGGCTGCTGGGCAACACGGTGTGGGGGACGGAGTCGGGAGTGGAGTTCGTCTCTCTGACCGCCGCCACGAAAGATTCAGGAGTTGACGGCTACGCACTGAACATCACCCAGGTAGCTACGCAGGCCACCGCCACCAGCGCGGAATTCGCCGGTGGCGTCATCGGCCAGGCCGAGACCCTCACCTTCGATGGAACCTATCAGATCACGCTTGAGGCCGGCTGGACAATCAGCCAGGCTGTGGATGCCCTCAACAGCTTCTTCGAGACCCACCAGTTGAGCCTGACGACCGTGGCAGATGGCAACACCTTCGTCATCTCTCACGACCTGTACGGCAGCAACTATGACCTCCAGATTGCCTCCTCGCTGGATGATGGCGCCGGCGGCAGCGATCTCGGTGGCCCCACGGCTGGCGAAGTGGCCACCTACACCGGCCAGGATGTGGCTGGTAGCATCAACGGCGAGACGGCCACAGGCAATGGCCAGTACCTGACCGGCGGCTCCGATAACCTCAATACCGCCGGGTTGATGCTGAAGATCACCGTGCAGAGCACCGGGGACAAGGGCACGGTTTATGTGAGCAAGGGCCTGGGCGGGAGGCTGAATGATCTTGCCGAGGCGATGACTCAGGAGTCCCGCGGTAGCCTCGCCCTCGGCCAGCAGGCCGTCACCGACCGCATTGACGTAATTGATGACGAGATTGAGCGCCTGGAGGACCAAATTGATACTTACGTGGAGCAACTGCAGCGGCGCTTCATCTTTATGGAGCAGACCCTGGCCCGCATGCAGACACTCGGCTCCTGGCTGAGCTTGCAAATGGACGCGCTGATGAATATGTATCGAGACAACAAGTAGGCTGTGTTTGTGAACGATGGAGCAGGGAGCCTCACCTTCTACAACGTATGCCCGGCAGACTTACGAGGAGATGGAGGTCTTCGGCGCTGATCCCAAACGGCTGGTGGTAATGCTTTTTGAGGCTGCCCACCGCTTTCTGCTGCAGGCGCGGGAGGCGATGGAGCGCAAGCACTATGAAGGCCAGGCCGACTACATCATAAAGGCCCAGAAGATCTATGTAGAGTTGCTCTGCGCACTGAATGAGGAGACCGGGGGAATACTCGCCCTGAGCCTGAAGCAGTTGTATGGCCAGATCCACGAACTCCTGCGGCAGGCCTGCATTTATGATGACCTAGACAAACTTGACGAGGCCATCGCCAGCACCGAGCAGCTCACTGCGGCGTGGCGGGAGGCAGAGGCGCGATGCAAGAGCGCGCAAACGTAGTTGACAGCCTCAGCGAACCCGCCCCCCAAACCCTCTGGGAGGCAATGGGGATGCTGTCACGGGTGCAGGATGAGCAGGAGTTTGCCATCAGGCAAAACGATATGGAGCGCCTCAATCGCCTACTGGATGAACAGGTGGCGGCCTGGTCGTATGTCAAAGCCTTCGCCATCCAGCTTATCGAGAACGGGAAGGCCCCTGAGGACCTTATCGAGCGGCTCGGACAGGTGCTGAAGGTACACAAGTCCCGCGAAGAGCAGCTCGCGCAGGTCCGGCAGCAAGTCCAGGAAGAGCTTCAGCAGGCCCAGGAAGCAGCCACCGCCGCCCACAAGTATCAGCAGGAGGCAGCCTGAAGCAGCAATTGTAGCAGCCACAGCCCGCTCCGCCCCACAGGCGAGACGCCTGCGCCATATACGCCCCTGCTTCCCCTCCCTTTAGAGAGGGGGCGTGGGGGTAGGTCAGTGGCATCCGTGCCGCCTACGCGGAAAGCTCGTCAAAGACGATATGCTCCGGCCTCAGGATCGGAGTGTCGGCCAGCAGTGCGGCTCGCAGCAGTACATTGTGCAGTTGGCGGATATTGCCCGGCCAGCTAAAGCTTCGCAGCTTCTCCAGCGCCTCCGGGCTAAGCTCCAGCCGCCGTTTCTCCAATTCCTGCGCAAACTCCGCCAGAAAGTGCGAACTGAACGGCTCCAGATCCTCCGGCCGCTCGCGCAGGGGCGAGAGGTGGAGATGAACGACATTGATGCGCCAGTACAGGTCCTCTCTAAAGCGCCCCGCCTTCATGGCGGCTGGCAGGTCCTGGTTGGTGGCGGCGATGATGCGCACATCCACCCGGCCCTCCTCGGTGCTGCCCAGGCGGCGGAAGCTGCCGTCCTGGATGAACCGCAGCAGCTTCACCTGCATCGGCAGAGTCATATCGCCAATTTCATCCAGGAACAGGGTCCCACCGTCGGCCATCTCGCACAGACCTGGCTTGCCCGCCGTTGCAGAGGTGAAGGCGCCCTTCTCGTGGCCAAATAGCTCGCTTTCCAGCAGCTCCTGGGGGAACGCTCCGCAGTTGAGCACCACAAAGGGTTTTCCCGCACGGTCGCTCAGATAGTGAATAGCCCGGGCCAGGAATTCCTTGCCAGTCCCGCTCTCCCCCTGGATCAAGATCGGTGCCCGGCTGCGGGCGCTTTTCGCGGCGGTGAGGTAGGTGCGGCGCACCCGGGGGCTGCGGCTCAACACGTGGCGGAAATTATATTTCGTCTCCAGATTGTCCCACAGGTATTCACTGCCCATTCCGCTCTCGTCTGCCAGGGCGTTGCGAACCCTCTCCATAAGCTGTGCTGGCTTGAAGGGCTTGGGCAGATAGTTCCTGACCTCGCGACTGAGGGCCTCAATGGCGGTTGGCAGAGAGGGGTGGGCGGTGATGATAATCGCAGGGACCTGCACCTTCTGCTCGCGGAGCGCGTACAGGAGCTGCAGCCCATCGGTATCCGGCAGCCGCAGGTCCAACAGCAGCAGATCAAACGACCGTTTCTGCGCCGCCTCGAATGCCTCTGCGCCGGTCTGGGCTGTGGTGCACCCGTAGCCCTCACGCTTGAGGGCCTTGGCTATGAACTCGCAAGTGGTCGGATCATCGTCAACAACCAGCAATTCTGCAGACGCACGGCGTGAGGGCACAACAATCCCCCCGGCCTCAGCTCGGGCATTGTCACTTACTTGCCTGTGGGGGGCCAACGGGGCAGGCGCGCAAATCTACCGCCTGTAGGTCATCTCTACGGGCCAACTCATCGGAGATTAGGACCGTCTGCGCGCAGACAACTTTCCCCCTAGTTCTATCGGCACGCAGGCAGGAGGAGTTAAGCGCTTAGCCCAATAGTAGGGGCGGTTCCCGAACCGCCCTACTTCGCATCTAGCCCCTCCAACGACCGCAGGCAGGATGCCTGCGCTACCAAACTTCTTCCGTAGGGCAAGCTTCTCCTTCGGCTAGCTCAGGACGGTGAGCCTGTCGAACCGCAGCTTGCCCAAGGCTTGCGAGGGGGGTAGGTTGCCAGCCATACAAGAAAAAGGGCCCGGTTGGCCCGCGCCCCTGCTGGTGGTCTCTGGATAGCTCTTGGTTTTTGTCCTCTACTGCTCGTCCCACAGGCTGGCATCGCGCCAACAGGCCGGGAACCTCTGCCACTTGGCGGGGCCATCCACAAAGGTGATGTTGCCGCCGCCATTGTGCGGGCCGCTGGACCCGCAGCCCAGCAGCTCCAGCGACGTGACTGGGCGCGTCAACCTTGTCATCCCGCATCCCTGCGTCGAGGTTAGGCTAGAGGGGATACGTAGACCTCCATCCAGTACCGCCCTCCACCACAGTTGTGCTACTGCGCCTGGCTAGTCCGGGTCGGCTACTGTAGTCCACTCCGACCTGGTGCTGGTCTTCCGCCACTTGGCGTGACCGTCGCAGAAGCCGTAGTTCGCTCCCTCGTTATGCCTCCGCACGGATAGCCGGGTCCACCCCGTAAGTAACAATGCCGGAGTACAGTTCGGCCATCAGGCCGGCATCCCAGTAGGCATCCATGTTTCCAAACCCATCCGCCAACATTATTGTGGTGGCGGGATAAGGTATGCGACCGAGACTGTTGCCTCCCAACCAGTCCGCACTACCGTAGACGTCCCAGGTCATATTGTAGTAGTACGCAAACGGGAAGGTCCCATAAGCCATTTGCGCCTGGGTCCACTGCATCGTGGCGCATTGGAAGAGCTGGTCGTTGTTCACATAGGGCATAATCATATCAGCCCAGGTCATATAGTTGCAGGCGACATAGCCGGGCGGAGTCCAACCCCCGACTCCCATGTAGTTCCACGGCCTCGGAAACCGCTCGTCATAGTCCTGCACATACATCAACATACCGAGACTGAGCTGCTTGACGTTGGAGAGGCAGCTCGTCTGCCTCGCCTTCTCCCTTGCCTTCGCAAAGACCGGGAACAGAATCGCTGCCAGGATCGCGATAATCGCAATCACCACCAGCAATTCGATTAATGTGAATCCCTTGCGCATAAGTTTCACCTCCTTTGGGATATGATGACTTGCACATCCAACTTGCGGTGCATTATAGCACACGAGGAGAGCCCGTCAAGCGGCTTTTTAACAAAAGCAGACACCGACAGACAACAGCGTGGGGCAAGCATCCTGCCTCAGCGGCTGGGCAAAGGTCTTCGGGGGGAGGAATCTGTGTGCCAACCGCAGAATTCCATAATTGCGGAAATGCCGGCCTTAGAAGGAGGAGGCAATATGGGAGAGTGGCGGCACCGAATTGTGACTAACCCACAGATTATGTTCGGGAAACCAGTTATTGCGGGAACACGCATCCCGGTAGAGCATATCCTGCGCAAGTTGGCGGCTAATATGAGCATAGAGGCCATTCTGCGCGACTATCCTGCTCTGACGCCTGAAGACATCCAGGCCGCCCTCGCCTATGCCTCCGCTGCCCTAGGCTCGGAGGAGATACTTCTGACTGGGGCGGGCCGGTGAAATTCCTAGCAGACTAGAATAGCCACAACCGGCCAAAGAAGACCATTGTACCATCGGCATCCTGCCGATGGTTTTGTTTTGCATCGGCCAGGAGGCTTGTGCTGCAGGTGGCCTCGGGCTCCTGCCGATAGTTGGAGGGGCCAAATGGGGTAGGGGCCCCATCTGGCCCGCTGTAGTAGGGGCGGTTCCCGAACCGCCCCTACTTCGCATTCGACCCCTCCAACCCCGCGTTCTTGGTTCGGCGGTCGCCAGCGCTTTGGCACGGGAGTTGCAACAACTTGGAGTCGAGCAAAGCGGGGTAAGGGATATGTCGGCTGAGCAGCCCTTTGAGGACACAACCATTGCGACTCTGGCAAAGGCCATCGAAGGGACAAGCAGGCAGCAGGAAGTAATCGCCAGCAACATCGCGAACGCCGAAACGCCGGGCTATCAACCAAGACGGGTCAGCTTCGAGGAGAGCCTGCGCCAGGCGCTGCAACAGCCTGCGGACCGGCGGCTGCAGGCGATCGCCAACGTAAGACCCGTGGTGGTAGAGCGAGGGACAGGCAGCCTGCGCCGCGACGCCAGCGGCGTGGACCTGGAGGCGGAGCTGGTCGCCCTCAGCGCAGCTAGCCTCCGCCACCGGGCCCTGACCCGGCTGCTGAATAAGAAGTTGACGATGCTGCGGGAGGCAATAGAAGGAGGTGGTAGGTGATGAACTGGCTGCGGGCAGTGGAGGTAGCGGGTAGCGGGATTCGCGCCGCAAGCGTGCGCATGAGTGTCATAGCGGAGAATCTGGCTAATGCCGAGGCGACACGGACCCCCGAAGGCGGGCCCTATCAGCGCCAAGTGGTGCTGCTGAGCAGCACGCCGGTACAGGACACCTGGCCCAGCATCATGTCGGAACAAGGCTTTCGCGGGACCGAGCTGGAGGGGGTGCAAGTAACGGGGATCGTGCTAGCGCAGCAGCCCACCAAGCTGGTCTATGACCCGAGCCACCCGGATGCGGACGCCGAGGGCTATGTGGAGATGCCCAACGTAGATGTGCCGCTGGAGATGGCGGACCTGACGGTCGCCAACCGCGTCTACCAGGCAAATGTGGCCGCGCTGCAGACGATCCGCAGGAGCCTCAATGAGGCGATAGACCTGCTGAGTTAACGGCAGACGACGACAGACAACAGCAGACAGGAGCAGACGACGACAGACAACAGCAGACAGGAGCAGACGACGACAGACAACAGCAGACAGGAGCAGACGACGACAGACAACAGCAGACAGGAGCAGACAACGACAGATAACACCAGACAACGACACACAACAGATAAAGAGCGGGAACAACCACAGGCTGGCAGCCCGCGCCACTAAGGGGGAGTCACTTATGAGGATCGGAGGCCTTGGCAGCACCTGGCTGCAGGCCCTGCCACTGAAGATGAGGCAGATCGCGCCCCAGGCAGGGCTACATCAACTTGTAAGATCTACAGAAGCGCCGGACTTCTCAAAGCTGCTGGGGGAGGCTCTGCAGCAAGTTAATAAAATGCAGGTAGACGCCGACCGCCAGGCCCAGTTGCTGGCCACCGGGCAATGTGAGGACATCAATTCGGCAGTTCTGGCCATCGAGAAGGCACACCTGGCGCTGCAGCTTACCATCACCGTCACCAACCGGGCCGTAGAGGCCTATAAGGAGATCAGCCATATCCAGATCTAAGGAAGGGGGAAGGCAGCAGGAGATAACGCGAAGGCCAATGGGACAGGGGGAGAGGGGATACCCTCTCCCCCTGAACCTAGAGGCGAGAAGCAGGAGGCAAGCAGCGAGAGTAGATGGGACCGCAGCGACTGAAAGAGCTTTGGGAGAATCTAGCCCCCCAGCAGCAGCGGATGCTGGTGGTGTTGGCCCTTGTCACCGTGGCAGCATTCATTGGCCTGATATACTGGGAGCAGCGGCCCAACTTTGCAGTGCTATATAGCGATCTGGCTACCCCCGACGCCGGGGAGATAGTAGACTACCTGCGCACCCATGGCTACAAGTATCGCCTAGGGGCTGGTGGCACGCTGATTGAGGTGGATCAGGGCCAGAAGTACGCCCTGCGCCTGGCCCTGGCTCAGGAGGGGCTGCCGAAAGGATCCAGCGGGGTGGGTTTTGAGATCTTCGATGGTGCGGGGCTACCGGGGTCGGAGCGAATGACCCGGGTCAAGTATCAACGGGCGCTGCAGGGGGAGTTGGAGCGAACCATAACCAGCCTGGACACGGTGCGGTTATCGCGGGTACACGTGGTGCTGCCTGAGCACAGTCTCTACGGCGGGGAGCAGATGGCCTCAGCCTCGGTGATGGTGGATACCGAGGGTGCCCAGCGGCTGAATGCCCGCGTAGTCGAGGGCATAACTCACCTGGTCGCCAGTGCGGTCCAGGGCCTGGCGCCGGCGGCGGTTACACTTATAGATGCCCGTGGCAATATCCTCAGCGACTCCGGCGGATCCGGTGGTGGGATGACCCGCAAGCAGGTCGAAGCGAGCCAGGAATACGAGCGGGAGCTGCAGCGCAAGCTGCAACTGATGCTGGATGCCAGCCTGGGCAAGAATATGTCCATCGTGCAGGTGCAGGCGGAGCTGAACTTCGATGAGGAGAGGCTGACCAGCCACCTCGTGAAGCCCTCAACAGAAGAAGCGGCCGGAGGCTTGCTACAGGATCGAAAGACCGAGGAGACCTACAGCGGTGCGGCCTCGCGCCCCGGCGGCGTGGCAGGCATCTCAAGCAATCTGGGGGCTGTAACAAGTGCCGGCGGGGCAGAGGCGGGCGGCCAATACGAGCACAGCGAGGAGGAACGAACCTTTGAGCATGGCTGGGAGGACCGCGAGCTGCTGAAGGCGCCCGGGGAGGTGGAGAGGCTGACGGTGGCGGTGGTGATAGATGATGAGCTGCCTTCGGGCACGGAGGGGCAGGTTTCGGAACTGCTGATGGCGGCGGCAGGGATTGACGAACTCCGAGGCGACCAGGTGGTGGTTGAGAGGATGACGTTAGCCGCCAAAAAGCAGGCCGAGGAGGATGTCAAGACAGCGGAGCAGCAGCAGGCGGCACAGCGGCACAGCGAGCTGACCGGCACGCTGCTACGCTACGGGGTGCTGCTGGTGTTGGGAGCCATCATCGCAGCAGCGGTCTTGATGGCAGCCAAGCAGGTGCGTGCCGGCGCGCCGCCGGCCGCCCCTGGAGAGGCGCGACCGCAACAGGCGCAGCCGGCCCCGCTAGCCGGTCCAGCCGAGCCAGAAGCGCCCCAGGCCGAGGCAGAAAAACGCCTGGATGAGCTTGCCCGCGAGGACCCCGAGGTCTTTGCGCAACGGATCCAGGACTTGATGGCCCACAGCAGCGAAGAGCAATAGACCCGTAGGACAGGATGCCGAGGCCACACTTGAGGCGAAGATGGCACCAAGCGGCACACAGGCTGATTTCATGGCGAATACGCGGTCGGCAGAGGCCGCGGAATTCCTGCCCTGCTCGCTAACGGAGGCGGCCCAGGTGCGGGAAGCGCAAAGAAGGCAGAGGGCAGAGCAAGCAGAGGTGCGCCAGGTGCTTAGTGGGCAGGACGAACCGAAGAAGCTGCTTGCTGCGGCACAACAGGAGGCGGCGGAGATAGTGCAGGCCGCCCAGCAGCAGGCCCAGCAACTCGTCACCCAGGCTCAACAAGCCCAGGCCGAAGCACAAGCAAGGCTACGAGAGGCGCTGGGGTCGCTCAT
>JALGTI010000032.1 GCA_029821455.1 Candidatus Zipacnadia bacterium
GCAAGGCAGACGAGCTGTCTGTCGAACATCAAACAGCTTGGGCTAGGGTGGCTGATGTATGCTGAGGACTATGATGAGATGGTCGTCCTTTCGGTAGGGTACTACTACTGGCCTACGCTCATGCTGCCGTACGTGAACAACTGGCACATCTTTGTCTGCCCCAGCCGCAAGAATGCGCACGCCACCCAAGCTGATGTGTTGGGCGTCTATCCGCACTACAGCATGGCGTGCGGACTGGTGCAGGCGACACGAGTGCACGGCGCATGTCCGTTTGGGCCGTACGGCAGCCTCGGAGGGATCACAAGCCCGTCGGAGTTTGGCGTCTTCGGGGAAGCCTCCTTGCCCTACTACCCTGACCCGGACCATGGCTCTTATGGCGATTGGCGGTTCGACAGCCCATTCTACCCACACAATGGCGGCATGAACGTCGTCCTGGCTGACGGACATGCCAAGTGGTACGGCGGCCAGGGGCCAGGCACATGGCCTGCCCAGCCCCCGTATTGGTACTGAGGTCAAGACCTGAGGCCCGGTTACATACCTGCTCTGCTGCTCCGTCGCTGCCTGTCAGCAATGGTGCGAAGGCTTCGGGGTGACGGCGAGCGGGCTGAGTGGCGGCCGGCTGGCCACTGTTACCGCCAGGGTGCGCGGGAATGGTGCAGTGTGGCTCTGTCTGTATTTACGTAACGGCTGGCTCTACTCCCTACACACGCAAACCCTCACCGCCCGCGAGCAAGGTGGTGGCGGCTGACGACATGAACCTCCGCATCCACTTCATCGCCCGCACCGGAGACCCAGCCATGGCCGCAAGGCAGCTGCCTAACATTTCGCCTGAGACGGCAATCGGGTCTTGGCAGGCTCCTGACCTCACAGAAAGCGAACCCGGTCATTGCAGCGGATCTGAAACCCGCTTCGGCAGCTCGGAACACGGACGTGCGCGCCGTGCGTCGGAGGATTTACGTGGTGCAGCACTAGGAGGGCCTGAATGATACGACCAATCTGGGTGTCGGTGGTGCTCGTACTGACCGTCCCGGTATTCGTGTGGTGCACTCCCGGGGAGTCCGACATCATGAACAACTCTGACCGCATCCAACCGTATCAGGTCAACCCGCGATACTGGCAGTACAAGAGGCAGCCCCTGCTGCTCATCGGCGGATCCAAGGATGACAGCCTCTTCCAGATTCCCGACCTGCAGGAGCACTTGAATCTCCTTGCGAGCGTTGGCGGAAACGTCATCCGGAACACCATGAGTGACCGCAGGGACCACGGCTTCGAGGTCTATCCCTTCAAGCAACTCGAGAACGGGAAGTATGACCTGAATCAGTGGAACGACGAATACTGGCGGCGTTTTGAGACGATGCTGAAGCTCACCGCCGAGCGCGACATCATCGTCCAGATTGAGGTCTGGGATCGCTTCGACTACTCCCAGGGCAACTGGAAGAGCCACCCGTACAACCCGGACAATAACATCAACTACACAAGCGAAGAATCCGGCCTGGCCGCTGACTACCCCGAACACCCATGGCGCGACAAGCAGCCCTTCTTCCACAGCATCCCCAGCATGCCGCGTTACGAGCCGCGCCTGGACATTGTCCGCGACTACCAGAAGCGCTTCGTTCACAAGATGCTCTCCCACAGCCTTCCCTACGGGCATGTGCTCTACTGCATGGACAACGAAACCTCCACACCGGAACTGTGGGGCCAATTCTGGATGAGCTTCATCTGTGAGCAAGCCGACGAGGCCGGTGTCCAGGTCTACACCACCGACATGTTCGATGATGTCTGGGAGCCGGAGCGCTCCGCCAAGCTCAGACAAGCCATCGACAGGCCCGACCTCTATCCCTTCCTCGACATCTCGCAGATCAACAGCCGCAGTTTCGGCCAGGCACACTGGGACCGCCTCATGTGGATTGTCTCACAGCTCAAGGACGCGCCGCGCCCGCTCAACAACACGAAGATCTACTCGGCGGGCGAAACCTCGTGGGGGTCCGGTACGCCCAAGGAGGGCGTCGAGCGATTCTGGCGAGACCTGCTCGCCGGGGTCGCATCAGCTCGCTTTCATCGCGACGGGGCCGGCATCGGCCTGAACGAGGTCGCACAGGCCTGCATCAGGTCGGCGCGCAAGGCCGAGACGCTCGTGGAGTTCTGGGATCTCGAGCCCCATTTGGAACTGCTCGCCGACCGCGACGCGAACGAAGCCTACCTCGCTGCGAAGCCCGGTGAGCAGTACCTGCTTTTCTTCACGGATGGCGGTTCTGTGAGTATAGATTTCGGGGATGCTGAGCGCCACCTCAAGGGACGCTGGATCAACGTCAGTACTGGCGAGTGGGGCGGCGGCCTCGAATGCACCGGCCGCGGCCTCGTCGCCGTCAGCGCACCAAGCGCCGGCCCATGGGTGGCCGCCCTCAAGTAGAGACCAAGCGCTGAAGGGGCACGATGGCATTCACCGGCCGCCGTTCAGCACAGGCGGCGTTACTCTTATTTGTCTTGGCCTGTTCAACCTCCAGCCCGTGTGCGAATCGCTACATCAAATCATTCAATGGCAGGCTGCGCGATGGACTTCTCAGCCTGTAGGTGTTTGGCATACTCGTGGAGGCGGAGGTGTTGATAGAGTAGTGGTGAAAATATTACAGCACCATGCGGCCTCACGGCACACTGGGGTATGTGGCACCGGGTCCGGAGGCGCAAACCCTCACCGGAGGTGTTTCAGATGCGACGCACCGCACTGTTGTCCGTCCTTGCTGTCATCCTGTCCGTGTCTGCTGGTGCGGCCCAGGAGCGGCCGCAAGTCTATGACGCAGAGGTCGGGCCGTGGCGTCTTGAGGCGGAGGATTTTGTGTGGTGGCTACACGTCACGATCTGGGATGACCCCGAGGCATCCGGGGGCAAAGTGGTGAAGAGGCCGGGATATAAGTACATGCTCCTGGACGACTTGCCCTTCCCTCGCACCAGCAAGCCGGTGACCATCTACCTGCGCGTGTGGCCCAGCATGCAAGAGGAGCAGTACCGGCTCACGACCACTCAGGACGGCAACCGCCAGACGCTTACCGACTTGAGGCCTGAGCACATAGACAAGTGGCAATGGTTGCAGTTCGCGCCGGTCACCGCAGAGGAGGTCGGGGACAGCTTCGGGGTCGAGTTCGTGCACGACGAGTTTGGAGATACCGCCTGCGATGCCTTGGTGATCAGCACGCGACCGGACCTGGATGAAGCCGCCCTTGAGGCGGCCCCCTTGCTGTTCACCCCTGGGCCGTTGGCCGTCGTTGGACGGACCTCGTCCCCACCTACCCTGGACGGCCTGGGCGATGATCCCTGCTGGCAACATACCGTGGCCTGTACGGGCTTTGTCCGCATTGGTTCCCTGTATGCCGCCGAGGCGGACACCACGGTGAAGATGGTTTACGATGATGCCAACCTCTACCTGCTCCTCGCCTGCCAGGAGCCGATCCTGGAAGTGGAGCGACAGATGCGGGCCAAGTTCGTCGCCGACATCACCGAGCGTGATGCCGAGGTTTTCCAGGACGACTCGATGTTCATCCTATTAGACCCCAGCGACACGGGTAAGAGCCTATACGACTTCAGCGTCAACGCGCTGGGTACCCTCGCCGACGCACGCTGCCCCGGCCCCGACCTGTGGGAGACGCGGGACACCAATTGGAACTCGGGCGCTGAGGCCAAGGGCAACATCGGCGATGGCGTCTGGACGGTGGAAATGGCTATCCCCTTTGCGGACCTGGGTGACACACCGCAGGAGGGCGACAGGTGGCAGGTGGGCCTGGGCCGGCTTGCTAAGGCGCGCAAAGAGACTACCTCCTGGAACCCCTCAGCCAGCGGCTTCCATGACCCCATTCAACTGGGGACCCTGGTCTTCAGCGGCGCAACGCCGGGTGTGTCGCTCACCATACCTTCTTCGTTGCAACTAGGGAAGAATGAGATGACGACCTCGCTGGCGCCGCTGGCCGGGCAGCCCTCCAACGTGTATGTCGTCGTTGAACTCACCTCACCCACAAGCCTAAAGCCAAGACGTCACTACGGATTCGTTGAGGTGGCCGACACGCCAGGGGACGTATCACAAAGCTTCGACGTGCGCGAGGAGGGTGAGCTGCGGGTGGAGTACGCAGTGCTCGACGCCGCCACGCTCAAGCCCTTGTATCTGACCCCCACGCTGACCCGTGCTGTGAAGTCATCGGTCGCCCAAGTCAAGCTGGCCTGCGAGGGGCCCTACGAGCTCTACCTGAATGACGAGCTGATCAGCCAGGGCGCTCAGGGGCGAAGTGAGGCCATCGCAGCCCCCCTCCAGAAGGGAGCCAATGTCTTCGCCCTGAGGCTGGAGAAGGGCACCGCGGCGGTCGCGGTGGAAGCCCCGGGGAGCTATTTCACGGCTGAGACCTGGAAGGTCGCCGCCGCTGACACGAAGGACGCGACGCGCGCCGCCCTCGACGATGTTTCCTGGCCAACGGCGAAGAGCATCAGACAGGACGCGCAACTCGGACCCGTCGTCGGCGAGCCGGGGCAGGCCGTGGTGCTGAGGCGCACGCTGCTGTGGGAGAAGACCCGCGTGTGGCCGACGCCGGTGCCAGCTTACTACCTGGCTCGAGGTGCGACTCAGCACCTCGCTGTCATTGCTGATGGGCTGCCGGGCAAGACCCTGGACGGCTGGACCACCTACATCGCCACCCCGCCGGAATTTGAAGTCGTCGGCAGCAGCGGGTTCTACGGCGGATCAGGAGGCCGACCCCGGTTCTTGTGCACCCAGCTCGGCCTGCAGCAGGTGAACGGCCGCGAGATGCGAGTGGCTAAAGTGGCAGCCGACGAACCCGTGCTATCGGGGCGGCACTTCATCATGTCACTCTTTGATCTCTTTGTTCGCTACCGTGAGCAGGCTGGTGAGCCCGAGAGCGCTGAAGGCGAGTTCATCTACTGGAACGAGGCCAATGGCGGGAATGTCAGTGAGCCGCCACAGCGCTTTAAAGTGCGCCTGCTGCCGAAGCTCGCAGGCCGTCAGCCCAAGACTCTGGAATTCCAGCTTTGGGGTGGCTGGTTCTGCAATCTCGATGACTTGGCCATGCGCGAGGAGATACTGAAATGCGCCCAGGCCGCCGGATTCAACGACATCGTGGCCTCCGACCGCTGGACAAGCGACCATGGCCCAGAGTATGGGATCAGGGAGACCCTCTCGACCAACTTCAAACCCGGGGAGGTCGACCTGGCCGACTACCTGAAGGAGCATCCCGACCAGCGTCTCATCACCAGCCAGGGGCAGCCGGCAGTGCGCGGCGCCGGCCACCACCTTGACCTCATGTGCATGACCCTCCTACTAGGCGACGGGTGGCCGGCGGTGGAGGCCGCTCTGAAGAAACGCATGGATCAGGTGCGGCCACACACGGTCGAGATCGACTACGAGTACGGACCCTATGACGGGCCACATTCGTGTTACTGTCCCCGCTGTCTGGCCGCCTTCCGCGAGTACGCCGGGCTGGCCCCGGAGGTCGTTCTGGACCCGCAGATCATCAAGCAGCAGTATGGGGCCCAGTGGACAGATTTCATGGCCCGCCGCGTGGCGCAGATGTTCGCCAAGTTCAAGGATGCCGTCCATCGGCACTCGCCCGGAGCCAAGTTCGCCGTCTACAGCGGCTACCAGACGCCCGCCAATCCAGAGATGTATGGTATAAACTGGCAGTATATTGGCGACTTGCAGGCTTGCGACAAGGCCGGTGCCGGGTACGGTGAGCCGGAGGCGGACATCTATCGCACCGTGGAAGCGCTGCAGGGCATACCGCTGCTTGCTGGCCTCCTGTCGGTCCCATACAACACCTGGGACACCACTCCCCCGACACCGATCACCAAGGCCAGGGTCCTACGTCATCTGCTCGCCAGCAGTGGTGGTGGTGTACTTGTTTATGATCGTCATAGCCTCGACGGGCGTACCTGGTATGCGATTGCGGAGGTCTCGCGGCTCGCAGCGACGTATGAGGAGGTCTTTCTGAAGGGCAAGCCTGCGGCCATGCCGGGCCAGGATCTCACGCAGGCGCAGATCATCAGCGCGGACGGCATCACGCTAGTCTGTGCCATGAATCAGGGTAGCAAGCCGGTGGCCTACAAGCTCAATTTGCCGGCCGAGGCCGGGGCCGGAATGGAGTTTTACAGCGGCCAGAAGGTCGCCGCCGGTCAGACAGTGACTTGCACCTTGGAGCCGGGCGAGGTGGCCGTCTACGTTCTGAGCCGCTAGAGCGCACCGACCGTGACGCCAACCTAGCCCCTGACCCTCTCTTTGCTCAGGATTGCGCATCCCCGAGTAGCAGACGAGACCCCTCGGCTCCTGTTGATGCTGTTAGGCGAGATTCAGTGAGTCAGCGCCCATGAGGGAGGAAAAGGCCGCGCCCCAGGCGTGGCTGGCCCTGTTCGTGCTGGCCTACAACTTTCGGCAAGTTTCCGCAGCACCTGGTGCTGCCGCATTTCGTGGTAGAGGTCGGCCCAATAGCTGGTCACTCAGATCTGTAGCAAGCTCGGTTCCGCATTCATCTACGACCTGTCCCGCCTAGGCTCCTGCGTCCAGGTCGCGGGCCGGATTCAGGCACTCCAGATCAATGGCCGGATACTCCCACGACTCGTTAGCCTTCGCGACTCGATACGGCATCACTTGTGCCTCCTGAGGCTGACTCAAGAGTTGACTTCCCGGTTCAGAAGCCGCGTTCACGGCATCGCGTACACACGGCCCGACTGTGGCGGGATCGTGACCTTCACTGCCGAGCCCTCGACCGGCGGCAGCGGCTCGAAGTCATCGGCGGCGATATACACAGACGAGAGGCCAGCAGTCATAACCACAGCAAACCATCTCCTCTACCATTATAGCCCGCAGAAGCCACGGCGTTGAGGCCCAGTTCTCAGCGCTGCCAACGCCAGAGATCGTGGCATCGGCGTCTCGCCGCTGAGCCTTGTCTGCCGCCTCGTCTACGGGCCAGGAAGCCTGTGCCAGATTTGCCAAAAAAAGCAAGGCGCCAGCCCGTCCGGGCCGGCGCCGGCGCGTCAGTCTAGCTTATGTTGTCGCCACTACAGCGGCTGTCGCCAATCCAACAGGGCGGGGTCGCTGGCGCTGCCCTCGTTGAACCCACTTCGCCGTCTTCTGCCCGAGCCGGATGCCTCCCGACCGTGTACCATCACCACGGATCAGGTAAGTTTGTGGGGTTCCAGGTGATGCCGTTGTAGGTCATCGTAATGATGTAGGTCTCCGGCCCTTTCACCCACTTTGCGTGCCCGTCAGTGAAGCCCATGTTCGAGCCGCCGTTGTGATGGAGTCCCGGCGTGTAGTCGTAGGCCGGGGGATTCTCGTACCACTCGCCGCCGAGCGGGCCGTACGGCCAGTCCATGGACGCAGGTATGTAGTTCGTGAAGTAGTTGCCTATATCGGCCAGCAACACAACGCTGGCGCAGTCCTTCACGATCTCCCCTAGCGCCAGAGGTGGCCGCGACGCGGGGTCCCCAGTTGTGAAGTAGCCCGGGCTTGTTAGCTGGGCATTCGCCACGTAGTTGGTATCGCCCTTCCGCAGCGAGGGGCACCTGAAGATCTGCCGATTCGCGACGTAGGGGTAGATCTCCGCGGGCCAGTTCTGATTCGGGTCTCGCGGACGGCTGTTCCCGCCGTACACAGCCCCATACCACCACGTATCATATCCGGCGTTTGGGAACATCTCATCATAGTCCTGTACGTACATCATGAACCCCAGTGTGAGCTGCTTGACGTTGGACAAACAGCTCGACTGCCGGGCCTTCTCCCGCGCCCGTGCGAACACCGGGAACAGAATTGCTGCCAGGATCGCGATGATCGCAATCACCACCAGCAATTCGATCAACGTAAAACCTCTCCTGGGCTGAGCTTGTCGAAGCCTGCGCATAATACTCTCCTCCCTTACAGTATCGGGCTTTGTCCACCAAACCCGTATGACCATTATAGCGCGCCGGGGCGGCTTGTCAAGCGCCAAAAGAGGGGGCTTCAGGCAAGTATGTGAGCAACACCAGGTGAATAGCAAATCGAGGTAAGCCAAGCAAGGCGCCGGCCCATCCGGGCCGGCGCGTCAGTCTAGCTTATGTTGTCGCCTACATCGGGCCACCAACACAATGCTCGGGCAGTCCTTGGCGATCGCCCGTAGCCTCATAGGTGGCTGCGCCTGTTAGCTGCCGATTCGCCACCTAGAGAGGCAAAGCCTCCGAGCTGTCGCTCCGAGGCATCTACCCCGTGATAGCCGCGGCACCCTTACGTTCACCCAGACCGAGAAGCCAGGTCAGTAACCGTCCGTGGCTGTCGGATTCCAGGTTACACCATTGTAAGTCTGGGTGCACATATATGTTGTCGGCATCTTGAGCCACTTCGCGTGGCCATCGGTGAAGCCGTGGTTGGCACCACCGTTGTGCAAGTCGCCGGGCGTGTAGCCCGTGTACCACTCCCCGCCGAGCGGCCCGTAAGGCCAGGTCATGGCCCCGGCATAAGTGCTTGTGCAGTAGATGGCTCCCACGTCGCACAGTAGCACCACAGAGGCAGGGTCACGCACGATGCTTCCCAGAGAGAGGGGGCCCCTGCCAAACCAGTCGAAGAGCTCGTTGTTGGCCGCATAGTTGACGTCTTCCCACCTTCTCGACGGGCACGAGAAGATCTGGCGGTTGTTGACGTAGGGGCCGATCTGCGCAGGCCAATTCTGGTTGGGGTCGCGGGGGCGGGGGCTCCCATACCACCAGGTGTCGTAGCCACACTGGGGGAACATCTCATCATAGTCCTGGACGTACATCAGGAACGCCAGCGCCAATTGCTTGACATTGCTCAAGCAGCTCGTCTGCCTCGCCTTCTCCCGCGCCCTTGCGAACACCGGAAACAGAATAGCTGCCAGGATTGCGATTATCGCAATCACCACGAGCAACTCGATCAACGTAAATCCTTTACGCATAACACTGTCCTCCTTTGAAGTATCGGGCTTTGTCCACCAAACCCGTATCACTATTATAGCGCGGCGGAAAGTTTTGTCAAGCGTCAAAAGAAGAGGGTTTTTCACGCTAGCATGTGAATAATAAATCCAGGTAAGCCAAGTGAGGCAGGTAAGTATGGAGAAAGTCAGCGCCATTTTGCTAATCCCGGCGGCCATCCTCTGTATCTACGCTGTGCCAGCGGCCCTGGGAGATACCGAACTCATAACCTCCTTCGAGGAGCCCGCCGCTCTGCAGCAGTGGAGCATACAGGGCCACGGGCAATTGACCGACGCGTGGGCCACCGAGGGGCGCGCCTCCCTGTATCTGCGCTTTGAGGGTGGCTATGGACTGCTGGAGGGCCGGGGCGGGATGCCGGGGGACTGGAGCGGCTGGGAGATGATCAAGGTTGACTGCTGGAACCCCGGCCCGCCCTACTCGCTGACGATGCGGGCGGACAACGACGATGGCCGCACCAGCAGCTCCTGGTATCATCCGCTGCGCACCGGTTTTACCACGCTGGAATTCATCATCCCCGGCTTTGCCGAGCGCATTGATATTTCAGATGTCGCCCGCTGCCACCTCCGTGTTGACCCGCCTGTGGAAGGCGGGCGCGACCTGGAGCTATACATTGACAACATCCGCTTCTGCCGCAGCGAGCCGAGAGAAGTGTACCAACCGAAGCTGCCTGAGATAGCCCATCTGGCCCCGAAGATTGCAGGCAACTTCCTACAGAATGGCGACTTTGAGTTGGGGCTGCAGGGCTGGGGCTCGTGGGGGATGTGGGATGGGGGCGAGTATCGCTTCGGCACCGCAACTGGTGATGGCGTCTATTCAGGCAACTACGCCGCCGCCATCTACTGCCAGAAGCAAGGGCGTGGCGGTATCTTCAGCAAGCCCTTCACCTTGCCAGAAGCCGGCATCTACACCCTCTCATTCCACGTAAAAGCCGAGCAGCCTGGCAGCATCGGCTATGGTTTTGAATCGCCCGGTTGGGAGGATGTCTATTGGGCTGAGGCGACCAGACAGTGGCAGCATATCACCCACCGATTTGAGCGTCAGGCTGATTTCACTGGCGCTGTCTACATCTACAGTCGCTGCCCAGACACCGTGTACATTGACGAGCTCAGCTTCACCGGGCCGGGTGAGCCTGCGAGTGCAGTGACAGCCGAGGGGCCGGCGACAGTGATGACGATTGAGGGGGACAAGACGTTCGTCAACGACGAGCCGTTTTTCCCTATTGGCATCTATCGCGCTGCACCGGAGCATCTCGATGGCACCGGCTTCAACTGCATCCCCGGCTGGGACCGGGTAGATGCCGCTAGTCTGGACGCCTGCCGAGCGGCCGGGCTGTATATGCTGCCTGACCTCAGCGGCCTGATGCGCGGGCATCTCCCCCAGCAGGCGGCGCTGGCAATTGCACAGATGCAGAATCATCCGGCCGTGATGGCGTGGTATCTGTGCGATGAGCCTGACCACGAGAAGTGGAATGTCCCACCGGCCGAAATGCAGCTGGGCACGCGCGTCATCCACGAGGCCGACCCTAACCACCCGACGGTCACCGTGGTGATGCCGTGGGCCGAGAGCATCTTCTATCGCTACAAAGACTGCACCGACATCATCGCTACAGACATCTACCCACTAGGCGGTGGTGGCAGCCCTCTGGAGGTAGCCAACAAGCTCGACATCCTGAGGCGCGCGACCGCCAATAATAAGCCAATCTGGGCGGTCATCGAGTCAACCGCCAAGGCGACGGTGACACAGGAATATGCTGTCACCTACCTGGCCATAACCCACGGCGCGGATGGCATCCTCTACTGGGAGTATCAGGGCGTCGCGAACACGCCGATGTGGGCCAGCATGCTTGGAATCGCCAGCGAGTTGGAGCTTCTGACGCCGGTGCTGTGCGCCCCTGACGCCGCTGAGCAGTGCCAGTCCAGCAGCAACCTCATCCACCATCTCCTGAAGGACGCCCTCGACGGGCGCTATCTCATCTGCGTCAATGGCAGCGATAGGCCCATGACCGGCGTACGCCTTGAGATCCCGCAGGCGACGGCGGGGGAGGTCGAGGTGCTCTTTGAGGGGCGCAATCTGCGCCTTCGCAACGGAGCCATCGAGGACGACTTCGCGGCCTGGGAGCGGCATGTGTATGCGTGGCCGGGGTAGAGTGGCCTCGGATTTGTCTTTCGCAGAAGCACGCTTTGGCTGTCTATCTGACAGGGGGGGTGACGCTAGCGTCACCCCCAAGGAATGGCTTACCTAAGCCATTCTTGGCATGTTCTATGTCTAGTTAAACCCGAGAAACACAGAACATCTGTTCCATAGGAATATATTGGTGACCATCCCCAGTTGCCTCTCCTTTGCAGGAGAGGCAGCATCTTGGGTTCGCGGGTTAACCGGCTGGCTGGAGAATGCCTCACGATCCTCCTCATCAGGATGCACTGCGATGGCTGGTGCCGTGCTACTTATCTAGCTTGATCCCATTGGATTCTAGCCACTCTAAGAGGTCTGCGGCCTGCAAGTAACGTTCATGGCGGTCGAGCTCCTCACCTTGAGGGTTGACGATGATAAGTGTCGGAATCACCCTCAGACGCCACAGTTTGGTTATGTGCGCGTTCGGATCAGCGCTGACCTTCACCAAGTCTATGTTGCCCTCCAGCCTGGGTGCTAGTTCAAGCAAGAGCTCGTCCATCTTCTGGCACTCATCAGATTTGTCAGAGCCGAATGCGACAAGGCAGGGGAGGCCGGAGCCGGTGGGGATGTCGAGGAGCTGGGCGGCATGGTCATTTGTTTCAAGCGGCCCACAGCCACAGCCCGCTTCCTCATCGCTGGCGGTATGAGTTGGAGGACTGGCCGCCACTGACTGAGATTGCGGTGGGGACTTTCCCACCTTTAGCCAGACCACAAAGGCTACCACGGCCACCATTACTAGGACTATCGGTACATATCGGCGCATGCTGTGCCTCCGACAGGCAGACTGGATCGATTCGGCGCTCAGGGCAAGTTCTTCCACATGTTGTGAGGCGAGATCGTTTGCTCATACCTCAGCCACTTGGCATGGCCATCAAAGAAGGTATAGTTGCTGCCCCCTTGATGCCGGCGCTGCACGGGCCACACCGGCGGATAGTGTTCGCGGTCCTGGACATGATAGTCGGGGCAGACGCGGCAAGTAGCCTTCTGGGACTCGCCGAGCATAATCATCTCGGCGGGGTAGTAGATTTGCGCTAGCGAGACGTAGTGGGGCAAGCCAGTATAGTTGACGCTGGTAGGGTCCAATGTCCAACCGTGGCAAATATACCCGTAGCTGCCAACCACCCCGTGCCCGCCCACAGCGCCACGATGTGACGGGCAGATGAGTATCTGCCAGTTGTTGATGTAGGGTTGGAGCATCTCGAACCAGTAAGCATAGACTTGCGAGGGGTCACGGTGGCAGTGGGTCACGCACATCTCGTCGTAGTCCTGGGCGTACATAATCGCGGCAGTGCCCAGTTGTTTCATATTGCTTAGGCACGCGATAGCGCGAGCCTTCTCGCGCGCCTGTCCAAACACCGGAAAAAGTATGGCTGCCAGGATGGCGATGATTGCGATCACCACTAGCAACTCAATCAACGTGAAACCCTCTTCCCTCGTTTGACACATCGCTTGTGCATCATCTCCTAAAGGTAGTTGTGTAAGGCTATTGCATGCTGCAGAATGATAACGCGCCGCCGCTGGCCCTCGCGCGAGCCCGGCCGTCAAACCGGATGCCCCTGCACTACTTATACTACCACCCTTCAATGGCGGTTTGCGCAAGAAAATGGTAAGACTTATGGGCAGTTTCTTGAGTTTACGTCAGTCATTTATGACGCAGCAAAAAATGGGGGGCCACTCGTAGCCCCCCAAGGGAATCTGGTGCGTGTCTATGCCTGCCGAGGGCGCCGGCTCTAATGTCTAGCCCGGACAACAACAGGCCTTCGCCGGGGTTCTAATCCGGACGCACTGCGATGGCCATCGCCTCGCGCATACTTACCAGCCACTCCTTGGCTAGCTTTTCCGAAGTGGTATCTTCGAGTTCGGCATCCACCTCGGTGACCGTGGCCAGCACCTCGCCGTGAAGCGTCACCGCCCACTGATCATCAATCTTCTCGCGCTTGAACAAGGGTGGCTGAGGCGACCCCTCGATCCAGGCCAGGAGCGCATCGGCGGCCTGGCTTGCCCGCTCGTAAGGGCTATCATCACCCAGCGGGGCTCGGAACTTGACGGCGACACGGTCGCCAATGACCAGATGGCCTATCTCCTGGTCGCCCTTTGTGACCCTGATGGCGTCAATTTCAACCACAATCTCACGCGGAGGGCGAACGGATTGGGCTTCCTCCTCGCTGGCGACGTGGGCCTTGCCGGCCACCCAGGCGGCGACCATAGACTTGAGGTCGTCATGGGTCCAGTAGTATCCGACCGGGTTCCTGAAGTCCACGATTTGCTGCTCGCCATTTTCGTCTTCCCAGACTTGAATCAGGCTGCCGTTGACCTGGATAGCCATGCAGTCCAGGCCGTCCTGCTTCCAGCGCTGGGTGCCTGGGCCGTCGTCGCCAAAGTCAACAAACTCCAGGCTGACCTGGTCACCATACTCCTCGTCGAGCTCTTCGAGCACCTCGATGGTCGGCTCCTGACAGTGGCTGGTAACATTGATGTAGGCGAGGATGTTGACCCCTGACGGGGCTTGTGCTGTGGGTGTGGGTGGCGGGGGCATGACTGGGGCGATGGGCTCCGGCTTCGGAGCACAGCCGAGAATGGCTGCGGCGATTATGAGCAGCCCAAGAGTCAAATACAATGGTCTTGACATGACTAATCCCTCCTAACGCACCTAGGCATAGTAACTTATCCGGGCGATAACTGTCAACGATAACTGTCAATTGGCCTGCCGACGGTGTACTTGACGTGGCCGTCGAGGAAGCTGACCAGGATGCCACCCGCTGCGCCTCCCTTAGGGCGCTTGTGCGGCCAGATCGGACACTTCTTGCGGAACCAGTCGCTCATCAGCCAGCATTGGCTATCGCTGGCTTCGCTCAGAATCCGTGGAGTCATACCGGGTGTTCGCGGGTCCACAAACAGGAACGAAAAGTACTTGTAGCTGATGTTGCCGGCGGCCCAGTTGGCGTCAGTGCTGATAATGGAGTCGCCGCCGGGCCCAAAATAGTCGTCGCTCTGGGCACCGGCTTCGCAGGCCCTCGCGCTGGGGCAGTAGAAGATCTGGCGGTTGCTGACATACGGATACAGGCCCAAGGTTAGTTCGGGGTGCGGGTTCCCCATCGTCTGGGCGATCGGGAACAGCTCGTCATAGTCCTGTGCGTACATATGCAGGGCCAGGTTGAGCTGTTTGAGGTTGCTCAGGCAGGCTGTCTCTCGCGCCTTCTCCCGTGCCCGGGCAAACACGGGAAACAAGATGGCGGCCAGGATCGCGATGATCGCAATCACGACCAGAAGTTCAATAAGCGTAAAACCACGCCGATTCAGTTGGCTCATCCTCGCGTCATCTCCGAGTCGAGTTTGTCTGGCCAAATTGCCGCGTTAACTCTACTCGTCGGTGCGCAAGGGACGCGTAAGTATTTCGCAAGATTTTCGGAAGGCAAACAAATACAAGGGGCGCGAGCAAGAGAATGGGGGGGCCAGTCGTAGCTCCCCAAGGGAATCTGGTGCGTGTCTATGCCTGCCGCGAGCGCCGGGCTTCCCAATGTCTAGCCCGGGCAACAACAGGCCTTCGCCGGGGTTCTAATCCGGACGCACGGCAATGGCCATTGCGCAACGCACACCCACCAGCCACTTTTTGGCTAGCTTTTCCGGAGTGGTGTCTTCGAGTTCGGCATCTGCCTTAGTGACCGTGGCCAGCGTCTGGTCGCCCAGCATCACCGCCCACTTGCCTTCTTCCACCTGCTTTCGCTTAAACGCAGGCTTCTTGGAGGGGCCCTCGATCCAGGCCAGGAGCATATCGGCGGCCTGGCTTGCCCGCTCGTAAGGGCTATCATCACCCAGTGGGGCTCGGAACTTGACGGCGACACGGTCGCCAATCATCAGGTTGCCTATCTCCAGGTCGCCCTTTGTAACTTCGATAGCATCAACCTCAATAACAATCTCGCGCGGAGGGCAAACGGATTGGGCTTCCTCCTCGCTGGCGACATGCGCCTTGCCGGCCACCCAGGCGGCGACCATAGACTTGAGGTCGTCATGGGTCCAGTAGTATCCGACCGGGTTCCTGAAGTCCACGATTTGCTGCTCGCCATTCTCGCCTTCCCAGACTTGAATCAGGCCGCCGTTGACCTGGATAGCCATGCAATCGAGGCCGTCCTGCTTCCAGCGCTGGGTGCCTTCGCCCTCATCGCCAAAGTCAACAAACTCCAGGCTGACTTGGTCACCATACTCTTCGTCAAGTTCTTCAAGTACCTCGATGGTGGGCTCCTGGCAGCCGCTACTGACGTTGATGTAGGCGAGGATGTTAACCCGTGACGGGGCTTGTGCTGTGGGTGTGAGTGGCGGGGGCATCACCGGGCCGATGGGCTCTGGCTCCGGCGCGCAGCCGACAACGCCTACGGTGATTATAACCAGTCCAATGCTTACATAGAGTGCTCTTGACATAGCTATCCCTCCCAGGGATCTACCAGTAGCTGGCGATTGGCTTGCCACTGATGTACTTGGCGTGGCCGTCAAGGAAGCTAACCAAGATGCCACCACCAAGCCGGGTCACACATAATTATACTCGCTAATGCGTGAGGAGCGCGTAAGGGATTCACAAGATTTGCGCAAGACAAGCGACCGCTGCAAAGACAAGGATACGCCCAACTGGGCGGTCTGAGTATGGTAGCTATGATTAGCTGGCGGCGGACAGCGAAGATTTCGCTCGCGCGTCATTCCGCCGCACCA
>JALGTI010000033.1 GCA_029821455.1 Candidatus Zipacnadia bacterium
AACCGCGTGCTTTACGATATTACTTCCAAACCTCCAGCCACTATCGAGTGGGAATAATGCCGTGCGATGAGACTGAGGTTGGAGAGGTTCTGCTGAGCGCTGAGCAGATTGCAGAGGGCGTGCGGGAGGTGGCGGCGCAGATCAACCGCGACTATGAGGGGCGCGAGGTGGTGTTGGTGGGAGTGCTGACGGGCGCGGTGGTGTTTCTCAGCGACCTGATGCGACAGCTTGAGATGCCCCTTCGCGTGGATTTCGTGGCGCTGGCCAGCTACGGGGACCACACTGTATCTAGCGGTGAAGCGCGCCTAGTCAATGGAGCTGCTCAGGCAACGTGGCGCAGCCTCGGTAAAGACCGTGTGCTTGCTGGACAAGCCTGCCCGCCGCGAGGTGGAGGTCACGCCTGACTACTGCGCATTCGAAATCCCGGATGCGTTTGTAGTTGGCTATGGACTGGACTATGCCCAGAAGTATCGCAACCTTCCATATATAGCAGTACTGAGGCCAGAGGGCGATCGTTGAGCGTAGAAACACTGAAAAGGGGAGCAATCGTGCACCATGGCTAATGTCTATACTCGGCCCAAGGACAAGACGAATATGTTAGAGCTAGCCGACCTGCAGGATAAGACAGTTGAGGAGCTGCGCCACATAGCCGGGGAGTTGGAGGTGCCCGGCTTTTCAGGGCTGCGCAAGCAGGATCTGTGTATGAAGATACTGATGGCTCAGAGTGAGCAGAATGGCCACAGCTATCGGTACGGTATTCTGGAGGTAACCGGCGACGGGCGGGGCTATATGCGGGTGAACGGCTATACACCGGACCCGCAGAATGATGTCTATGTGGCCGACACGCAGATTCGGCGGTTCGGGCTACGCACCGGTGATCTGGTCAGCGGGCCGGTCCGCCCGCCCAAAGACACCGAGCGATACTGGTCGCTGCTGCGGGTCCAAACCATCAACGGCCACGTGCCCGAGGAGGCACGGAAGCGCCCACACTTCGAGGACCTGACGCCCATATACGCCAATGAGCGCCTGCATATGGAAACAGATACCCCCCATAATATCACAGGCCGGCTGCTGGATATTATCACGCCGGTCGGGCGCGGACAGCGTGGCCTGATCGTCGCGCCACCCAAGGCTGGCAAGACCACCATCATCAAGCAGATTGCCAATAGCCTCGTCGCAAACTACAACGACTTGCGCCTGATGGTGCTGCTAGTTGATGAGCGCCCTGAGGAGGTCACCGATATTGCCCGCTCGGTGGACGGAGAGGTGATCTCTTCGACGTTCGATGAGATGCCGGAGAATCATATGCGGGTTGCGGAACTGCTGCTAGCACGGGCCAAGCGGCTGGTGGAGATGGGCGAGGATGTGGTAGTGCTGATGGACTCGATTACGCGACTATCTCGAGCCAGCAACCTGACCGTTGATCCCAGCGGTCGCACCCTGTCCGGCGGCCTGGATCCCACCGCCCTGTACCGCCCCAAGCGGTTCCTGGGCGCTGCTCGCAATATCGAAGACGGCGGTAGCCTCACCATCCTGGCCACCATCCTGGTCGAGACCGGCAGCCGGATGGATGATATGATCTTTGAGGAGTTCAAGGCCACTGGTAACCTCGACCTGGTGTTATCACGCGAGTTGGCCGACCGTGGTATCTTCCCGGCCGTGGATATTGCGCGCTCCAGCACTCGCCATCAGGAACTGCTGTTCGACGACGAGGAAATGCAAAGCATCTGGCAGCTTCGCAACGCTCTGCACGCGATGGACACCGTGGATGCGACCGAGACGCTGCTGTCAGGGCTGCGCAAGACCAAGAGCAACCAGGAGTTCCTGGCGATGGCGGCCACCGCTTTCCGCAGGCAGTAGAGCCCTCAGCGCCGGGCGGCCGGCGCCGCTCAGGGAACAGCGAGGGCCCCTGGCGTGTTCTAGTAGCTGACATTATGCGGGTTGCGATCTTCACGAACACGTACTTCCCCACCGTCAACGGCGTGGCCCACTGCGTCAACTCGTATGCCGAGGGCCTTCGACTACGTGGCCATGAGGCCGTCATCTTTGCCCCTGCTCCCGAGGACTGGGACAAGAGCAGCGACCCCGACAACGTGCTGCGCTTTCCCTCGGTGCCGCTGCCCGTGGATTGGGACTACCCCATTGCGATGCCCTTCTCACGGCCAGTCGCCAAGATACTGCGCCGCACCAGGTTTGACGTAGTGCATACCCAGCACCCCGTCTGGGTCGGCTCCTGGGGGCAGGTCTACGCCCGCTGGGCCAATATTCCGCTGGTCACGACAGTACACACCGAGTACGAACTGTTCTCCCACCTGGTTCCATTGCCCGAAAGCCTGGTGGATAGCTACCTCAAGACGCGCGTGACCAACTACTGCAACAAGTGCGACGTGGTCACCTGCGCGGTCGCCAGTATGCGCCAGCGGCTCATGGAACGCGACGTAACAACACCGGTGGAAATCCTGCCGAACCCGACGGAGCTACGGCAATTCGAGAGCGCTGATGGGACTGCGGTACGCCAGCGCCACGGCATCGGCCCCACTGATCCTGTCATTGGCTATGTAGGGCGCCTGTCCGCCGAAAAGAACCTCGGGTTCCTGTGCAAGGCTGTCGCTCCTGTTCTGAAGGCGGTGCCAGATAGCTGGTTCGTAGTGGTAGGCAGTGGAACGGAAGCAGGCAGCCTCGAGCGCTTGGTGGAAGAACTAGGCATCGCCGACCACAGCATCTTTGTGGGCCATGTCGAACACGATGAGGTGCCTCCCTATCAGGCGGCTCTTGACATCTTCGTCACTGCTAGCCTCAGCGAGACCCAGCCGCTGTCATACACGGAGGCTATGGCGTGCAGCAAGCCGCTGGTCGCCCTGCGGGCCCCGGGCGCCGAGGATATGATCCAACACGCTGAGACCGGCCTGCTGGTTAGCCCTGAAGAGGGTACGGAGGCAATGGCAGGGGCAATCATGGAACTGCTACACGACAAAGGCATGAGGGAGCGCCTGGGTCGCAATGCCCACGAATGGGTTCAGCAATTTGATGCCCAGCACGTCAGCAAGCGACTGTTGGAGATTTACGCTATGGCCATCCAGCGCTTCGATACGGACGACTAGTCACGCGGCCGACCTTGGCTGATAGCATTGTCATCTTTCACGACCGCAGGCGACACGCCTGCGCCACGCGAGAGCCCGATACTTCACACCAGCACATACTTACCCCTGGCCGTAGCGTAAATGCTGCCATCTTCCCCCACCAGTTCTGCTTCAGCGGCGACCAGCTTGCGCTTGCGGGAGGCAATCCGCCCCCGTGCCTGCGTCGGCACCTTCACGGGCAAAGGCTTGCGGAGACGTACGCTCATTTCAGCCGTCACCGCCTCGCCCTCGGTCCTAATCACCCGCCAGGTCATAATCTCATCCAGCACCGTCGCCACAATTCCGCCGTGCACGATATCGTGCCAACCCTGGTGCTCCTGCAGCGGCACGAAATCCACCACAAGGTCCTCACCCTCAAAGCGAAAGTCCGATAGCCTCAGACCAATCGGGTTGTCTTTCCCGCAGGCGAAACAATAGTCATCATAAGCGACTTCCATAGCTGCCAAGCCTCTCATATGCTGGTGTCACTATCTTTCGTCTGGCCTACCTGAATACCTGCTCTGAAGGGAAGAGGAGAGCGGGAGACGAAATGGACTATCGAGTATATTGGGAGGAAGAACGCGATGGCTGACACAGCGATAACCGAAGACGTCTACATCAGACCGGCTAGGCTCGAGGATACCGAGTGCATTGCTGACATTGCAGAAGCCGCCTGGGAGTCTCTAATGGAGCCGTACCGTGATACTATGGGCCCTGATTTGTTCCAGCGCCGGATAGGCAACTGGCGAGTAAGGAAGAGAAGGCAAGTCACTGGGTATCTGGAGCAGCACCCGGATTGGGTGATTGTGGCGGAGTTGGATAGCCAGGTTGTTGGCTTCGCCACTTACTCACTCAACAAGGAGACACAAATAGGCGAGATCGGCAACAACGCCGTGCTGCCGGAGTATCAGGGTCACAGCATTGCGGGGCGGATGTACGAGGTAATACTTGAGCGCTTCGAGGAAGCAGGAATGGTGTGGGCGTGCGTTGGTACGTGGCTTGACGAGGGCCATGCGCGTGCTCGGCGTGCCTATGAAAAGGCCGGCTTCGAGCAGGTTATCAGGCACGTTGAGTACTTCAAGAAGCTCTGAGAACCTACCCCCTAGCCCCCTCCCTGAAGGGCTATGCTTTACCCACATCTTGGTGGGAGGGGGTGAGGCTCTGGCCACGCGTAGGAGGGGATAGGCCATGCAATTCACGCTGGTTGGAATGCCGAAGGTGATCTTCGGGCCGGGCAGGCGGATGAGCGTCGGTGAGGAGGCAGCAGTGCTTGGTCACAGGGCGCTGCTAGTCAGCGGGACCGGCTCAGTGCAAAGAGCAGGGCACCTCCGGGAGCTGACGGTGCGTCTGGCAGAGAATGGTGTTGAGGTAGAATTGTTCAGCGGCGTCCAGCCAGAGCCTACAGTAGATGCCGTTGAAGCAGGGCGGCAGGTGTTGGCGCAAAGCGGCTGCGACCTGGTCATCGGCCTGGGCGGGGGCAGTGTGATGGATGTTGCAAAGGCTATCGGCGGCCTGGCAGGGACGGCCGACCCGGTCGCGGAGTTCGTGGCCGGCCCTGAAGTGAAAACTACCGGGCTGCCGATCATCTGCCTGCCGACGACCTCCGGCACCGGTGCTGAGGTCACCCGCAACTCAGTGCTCACCAACCCCGACGGCCAGGTCAAGGCCAGCGTTCGCGGCGATAGCCTCACCCCCACCGTGGCCATCGTTGACCCTGAACTCACGCTCTCACTCCCACCTGAGCCTACTGCCGCCAGCGGTCTAGATGCGCTCACTCAGGCGCTGGAAGCCTTTGTCTCGCGCAACAGCAGCATCGTTACCGACTGTCTGGCTCTCAAGGCGTTGGAGGCCATTTCCGCCGGCCTGCAGCGTGCGTGGGAAAACGGCGACGACTTGGAGGCGCGGGCGCAGATGAGCCTGGGCAGCCTGCTGGCAGGTATGGCGCTGGCCAGCGCCCGTCTGGGACTTGTGCACGGGATGGCGCATCCCCTGGGCCTGCTGTACCACCTGGCGCATGGGTGGGTGTGCGCGACGCTGCTGCCCCACGTCGTGCGCTTCAATATCCCCGCTGCCGCAGACAAGTATGCCTTCGCCGCTGAGGCGACCAAGGTGGGGGAGAGCGCCGAAGACCTGCTGGAATGGCTTGAGGGACTGTGTGGAAAGCTTGGGGCGCCCATGAGAATTGAGGGCTTGAACGAAAACGACTTTGATTATATTGTGAAGCAAACGCTCGGCTCAGGTTCCACGCGGGCGAACCCGCGCGAGGCAACCGAGACCGATGTGATAGCTATCCTCCGGAGCTTGATGTGAGCGAGGGCCAGTGGTCAGGGAAGCAGATGGAACCTCCCTGGTACCTTGTGTGTTGTTCACATCGAGGAGGTAAGAGGGCAATGCTTAAGCTGAATGCTCCGGGCTGGGTCGTTTTAGCCTCAGTTTTACTCAGTTTTGCTTGTCTTATCAATGGGTGTACTCCAAACGGCGTAGCGGTAAGCGCTGCCACTGGCTCTGCTCAAAGCCAGCCTGCTACGGAGCAGAGCGATCTGAAGCTGACCATCCTTTATGATAACAATCCGTATACCAAGGGGCTGGAGACCAGGTGGGGTTTTTCGTGCCTGGTCAGAGGCCCAGAGAAGACGATCATATTTGATGTCGGCGGCGATGGCTCTATCTTGCTCAGCAATATGGCGAAGCTCGGAATCGATCCGAAGGTGGTGGATGCTGTCGTCCTATCTCACATCCACCAGGACCACATCGGTGGCTTGGCCGCCTTCCTGCAACGGAACAACAAAGTTACGGTCTATATGCCGAAGTCGCTACCGCAAAGTGTCAAGGACATCGTTACCGGGGCCGGCGCCAGGCTAGTCGAAGTACACGAGCCGCTGAGGATTTGCCCCAATGTCTACTCTACCGGCGAACTAGGCAGTTGGATAAAAGAGCAGTCATTGGTGATCAAAACAGTCCGGGGGCCGGTAGTTGTCACCGGCTGTGCTCACCCGGGGATTGTAAATACAGTCAAGAAGGCTAAGCAGATGGTACAAAGGGACGTGTATCTGGCAGTGGGAGGGTTTCACCTGTGCTGGACGAACGCCTGGCAGATCAGACGGATTATCCAGGGACTGCAGGCAGAGGCCGTCCAGAAAGCCGCACCGTGCCACTGCTCAGGAGACCTGGCCAGGGACCTGTTCAAGCAGGCATACAAGGAGAACTTCATCCTGGCGGGGACTGGCAAGACCATAACCATCCCGGGTGCTTTTGCCGGGCCCTGAAGTGCCGGGTTAGTCTGGCTCCAGATCGGCTAGCCAAATGGGGATCGGGGGCAACTTGGCAAAAATGTTCGGCGGCGGCTTCGCGATGGGCTGGGGGCCTTGTCTGGCTATTACTGCCCCCTTACTTTTGCCCTATATAGGGGCTACCCAAGCAAAATGGCTGGCTGGTTTGAGAATTGGGGCAATGTTCTCCCTGGGTCGCTTGTTAGCGGTCGCGTTCCTGGCGGCCCTGGCTACCTTCATCTTTGGCACCCTCAATCGCTTCTTCCCGCCCCATATCTCTGGCTATCTTTATCTGGCGATCGCCGCCTTCATCTTGACTATTGGCGTGCTTATTATTCTGAACAAAGGCTTGAGGGTCCCGCTGGGCAAGAGTCACTGGGCCGGGGCGCTCAACTGGGATACGAAGAGTATGCTAGTCGTGGGGTTCCTGATTGGGATTTCGCCCTGTGCGCCACTTGTAAGTGTGCTGACTTATATCGCCTGTGTAGCAGAAAACAAGGCCCTCCTGGGGGCCCTGTATGGTGCGGTTTTCGGGCTGGGCACCGCCGTGGCCCCGGTCGTGCTTTGTACCCTGATGGGTGCCATACCTGAAAAGATATTCCGTGGTGAAAAGAGCCGCCGAGGTTTTCAGCTTGCTTGCGGAGCGGTGCTTATTCTTTTTGGGCTTGACCTCATCTATTATGTCTGGCATTTGCTCCGCTAAAGTGCCTTGCGGATGAAAGCGGTCAATGGCCACAGATAATCACCCCGATAAGACAGCTTCTTGCGCAGCGCCGGCTGCTCCGGTGCGCAATATCTGGGCCCTGAGTGCTGTCAGCCTGCTGACCGATGTCCACAGTGGGACCATCCTGGCCCTGCCTAAGAGCTTGAGAGGCCTGAGCAGCGTTAGATGTATTTCAGGCGAAAAGGAGGACTGGTAATGCAAGTAGTCAATGAGCACGACCTGGAGTTCCGACACGGTGACTGGGGGCCGAAATACCTGTTCCGAGGCCCGCGCTATGAGTGGGGCGTGATTGTCTTCCATCCTGGCCAGGAGTTGGGCGCCCACAAGCACACACAGGTGGAGGAAACCTTCTACTTCGAGCAGGGCGCGCCGCTAATGGTGGTGGACGGTCAGGAGCACCGCGTGCGGGAAGGCGATGCCTTCAAGCTCGACCCCGGCGAGGCCCACAATATCATCAACGACAGCGATGGCGATGTCCGCATCATCTTCATCAAGTACCCGTACCTGCCGGATGATAAGATGCAGGCATGATGCTGATGCCGGCCAATGACGTGTTCCGTCACGCCAGCAGAGGTTACCAGCCGTAGGGCGCGATGAATCGCGCCCCTATAGAATCACTCGCCGAAGTGGTCCCAGCCTGCTCGGGGCACGGGAATCTCCTGCCCATTAGCGTCCAACACCGTCACGCCATCGCCTTCGACTATCTGGCCGATGACGGTCAGATTTGTGCCGCAGCCATCGCGTAACAACTGCGCAGCCTCCTCAGCCCCGTCTTCAGACATCGCCAGAAGTAGCTCGAAGTCCTCCCCGCCGGCCAGGCCCCACTGAAGTGCATCGCAGTCCAGGGCCAGCGCCGCCTGACGGCAATTATCGGAAATAGGCACCGTCTGGGAGTTAATGCGGATGCCGAGATTGCTCTGCTTTGCGAGATGGCCAGCGTCCTGGACGAGACCGTCGCTGATGTCGAGGGCCGCGCGAACAATCTCACTTTCGGCCAGCGTAGCCGCCTCACGAAGGCGAGGCCCGGGCCGGACGAACGAGTTCAGGAGATGGCCAGCGATGGCATCCCGCTGCTGGCCGTTTGATAGCATAGCGACGGCCGCCGCCGCGTCACCGAGGCAGCCGGTTACCATCAGCACATCGCCGGGCTGCGCACCGCTACGCAGCCACGGCTCTTTCGCCGTGCCGACGGCCATCACATCAATGAAGATACGCTGGGGACTGGCAGCGCAGTCGCCCCCTACCAGGGCAGTGCCACACGCTTCGGCACACTTAGCCAGGCCGCGGGTCAGGTCGAGGGCGAGGTCAGCATCCAGATCCGCTGGCAAGGCGACAGAGGCAAAAGTGGCCACCGGCCGGGCACCCATCGCGGCAATGTCGCTGAGGCAGGCGGCCATCGCCCGCCAGCCGATCTCTTCATAGGTCAGCCACTCGGTGCGGAAGTGGACGCCCTCGACCATTGCGTCGGTGGTGACGATGAGTTTCTCGGGGCTTCCGGTATCCAGCACCGCAGCGTCATCGCCGATGCCAACCAGCACCTCTGCACCGCTGTGACCGGTCAGGGCGGCAATTCGGTCTATGAAGTTGAACTCGCCGACTTCACCTAGGCGCACCGGTGATCTCCGTTGATCTTGCTGGGCAGGCTGGAAGCCTACCCTACCTGGGGGTGAGAGGCCGCCAGGCTGGAAGCCTGTCCTATCCAGGACGAGGGAACGGCGTCCTTGTACGCCCAAAAGCCTTGCTCGTAGGACAGGCATCCCTGCCTGTCCAGCCCTCTGAAAGATTGCAAGCCCCAGGCGCATTGCACACCTCGGGCTTGCACATCTTCCTGCGAGGGCTTCACCACCAGGCTCCCTCAGGTATATGCGTTATGGCATCGGGCCTCTGCTAGTGGGACTGGAGCTCATCAAACAGTGCCCTAGCCTGGTCAGCCCACATATTCATCAGACGCTGGGGGCAGGATACGCCGTTGCCTTTGGCGTCCTCATCTGTAGCCGTGATAAGTAGCGAACCGCTCACAAAGACGGCCCAACCAGTCAACTGTCGAACATTGACGGCATCGCTGGCATTGGGCACATTGCGGGCAATGCCGGCGATGCGGTCCTGGATCTCGTCAACGCGCGCAGGTAGAGAGGAGAAGCCATCCTTGTCGTAGACTTCGAACCAGGGGATGCCCAGCACGTAAACGCCGCGCCCACGAGGCGCGGGCCGGAAGGCAGTGGGCGCTACGACCTGCAAAGCCGCCGCAGTACCCTCTGCCCATTTCGCTGCTAGCTCCTTGGCCGAATCAGCGCCCGCATTGCGCACGTCGGCTGGGTAGACAGTGATGAGCCGGATATTGCCGACGTAAACGGTCGGTTTCCCGCGCACCGGCCGGACCGTGACCGGTGCAAGCGGGCAGGTGGAGAGTATCTCCGTGATGCGGGTTTCGACAATTTCCCGACGCTCCACCGAGCTGTAACCAATCGCCGCACCCGGAATGGTGAAAAAGACAACTCCGTTAACAGCCACGTCAACCGGGCCAATGATCGGCTCGCGAACAGCCGGCTTTTCATCTTCGCCGCCATAAATGACGACTTCGTCAGCGGCTGGATTTTGCTGAGCAGTAGTCGGGAGCATCGTCGCGACCAACAGAACCGCCACTAGCAACAGGTGCTTCATGGTAATGGACCTCCTCTTTGGCTGTGAATGGGTTCAAGGGTAGCGACTAGTCGGTGTCGGCTATCCCACCGAACCGCCGCCGCCTGCTATTATACTCCACAATCGCCTGTTTGAGGTGCTCAATTTGAAAATCCGGCCATAACACCGGCAACACGACAAGCTCGGCGTACGCAATCTGCCACAGCATGAAGTTGCTTAGCCGCATCTCACCGCCAGGCCGGAGCAGCAGGTCCGGGTCGGGCAACTCGGACCGGTACAGGACATCCGCAAAGAGCTGTTCGTCAATGTCAGCCGGAGCAAGCTGTCCCTCCGCAACACGCTGGGCCAGAGCGCGAGCGGCGTCCACCATCTCAGCGCGGCTGCCATAGTTTATCATCACATTGAGGGTCATGGTTTGATTGTCAGCAGTACGGGCGATGCTGTCAGCTATTGTCCGCTGCAGCGACTGGGGCAGCTCTGCCAAGCGTCCGGAGGCCACAAAGCGCACATCATTGGCGTCCAGGTCGTCAATCTCTTCCTGCAACGCTGCCTCGATAAGTTCCATCAACCCCTCGACTTCATCTACGGGCCGCGACCAGTTCTCGGTGCTGAACGCATATATGGACAGTACCTTTACCCCCAGGTCCACACACGCCTCCACGCAGCGCCGGGTCGCCTTGTGTCCCTCAAAATGACCCTGGATGCGCGGCATGCCCCTTTGCCCGGCCCAGCGGCCATTGCCATCCATAATCACGGCAATGTGATGAGGAATCTCCAGGCCGGCAAGCTCCGGGTGCTTTGCAGCCAAAGACTCAGTCAAGGACGATTTCCTCCTGGGCGTGTCCCATCAGTCCAATCAACCTATCTTGCCAGTGAAGCCCGGCCGGTACGGCGAACAGGTGCCCACCACAACGGCAGTCTGATGCCCCAAAGTCCCTGACCGGCACGGTGATTTCGTCCATACTACGTAAAGCTCCGGCAATGCGACACTCGCGCCCCGGCTCCCACTCCCATACGACAGCCCGCTTTAGGTGAGCACAGGCGGTCAGATAATCAATGTGCCAATGCCTTGGCTTGCTAGGCCGTGTATGTCGGGCCAGCCGGGCTCGGAGGGCACGGCGGGCGCTGCCGACATACAAGTATACGCCGGCCTCCAGGGCTAGTATACCCAGCCTGCCAACGCGAATATCCTGCCAATGTGGAAGATACACCTCGATAACATAAACTCCGCTATCACGGTCGGCCGGCACCTCAACTACCCTCTGCCGCCTCGCCCAATACTATCTGCTCCACGACTGTCAAGCAGACGATGTTGGGGCTGCTACGCTCAACCTTGGCCACTCGCCAGGGGCCGGTTGGGTTCTCGAGGCCGGGCGCTAGCGTCTTGCGGACCGTGCCCACTTGCCAGCCGGCTGCCTCCAGCAAAGCCACAGCCTTGTCCAACTCATAGCCAGTGAGATCGGGCGAGCGCATAGCGCTATTCTTATACCTCCATTATTTCGGCGACCTTGGCCTCGGTCAGCTCATCCACCTTGACGATGAACTCGTCAGTCAGCTTCTGGATGTCTTTCTTGCCGGCCTCTACCTCGTCGTCGCTCCAGCCCTCGCCCTCTTTGCGTTTGTCAATAGTGTCATTGGCCTCGCGGCGGATGTTACGAACCGCGACCCGCCCCTGTTCGGCCTGCTTGTTGACGGCCTTGGCTAACTCCTGACGCCTTTCCTCAGTCAGCGACGGAATCTGGATCCTGATAAGGCTGCCATCGCTGGTCGGCGTCAGGCCGAGGTCTGAGGTAAGAATGGCCTTCTCGATGGCCTGCAGAGATGACTTATCCCAGGGGGTGATAACGATCAGGCGGCTTTCGGGTACTGAGACTGTCGCCAGTTGGTTAACCGGCAGTTCAGTTCCGTAGTAATCAACGCGAATATTGTCAAGCAAGGCCGGTGTGGCCCGGCCGGTCCGAATGGCGGCGTATTCCTTTTCCAGCGCTTCGAGACTGCGCTGCATTCTCTGCCTAGCTTCGGTGATGATCCTGTCCATCGAACACCTCCTCAGGGGCTAGTTATCTGCGCCAGCCGGGGGCTGCTGGGCAGGTCGGCTACGCCTCCTCACCTTCCGGGTCGAAGTTCCCCACGAGCGTCCCAATCTCCTCGCCCAACACTGCGCGGACGATATTACCCGGCACCGTGATGTTAAAGACAATAATGGGCAGATTGTTATCCATGCTGAGAGAGATAGCGGTGGCGTCCATCACCTTCAGCGCCTTGTTGAGGGCGTCCAGATAGCTGAGGCGGTCAAACAACTTAGCATCGGGGTGCTTGTCGGGGTCCTTGTCATATACGCCATCCACATCGGTCGCCTTGAGTATGACCTCGCCGCCTATCTCCACGGCCCGCAGCACTGCCGCAGTGTCGGTGGTGAAGAATGGATTGCCAGTACCTGCGGCAAAGATGACCACGCGGCCCTTTTCGAGGTGGCGAATAGCGCGGCGGCGGATCAGCGGCTCAGCAACCTCAGCCATCTGGATGGCAGTCTGGACTCTAGTGTCCAGGCCTAGCTGCTCAATCGCATCTTGGAGCGCCAGGGCATTGATCACCGTGGCGATCATCCCCGCATAGTCGGCCGTGGCCCTGTCCATACCGCGTGCGGCGGCCTCATGGCCTCGCCACATATTCCCACCGCCGACAACGATAGCCAACTCGACTCCGGCCTCGGCGACCTGCTTGACCTCATCGGCAATGCGGGCCAGCATCCGGGGGTCAATGCCGAAGTCCTGAGAGCCGCTGAATGAAGCGCCACTGAGTTTGAGCAGAACTCGATGGTGCTTTAGCGCGCCCTTGCCCATATCTGCCTCCTACAACTCCTCACCAACCTGGAAGCGAACGAACCGCCGCACCACAATCTTCTCACCAGTCTTGGCCAGCAGATCGTTGAGTAAGTCCTGGACAGTAAGGCTGTCATCGCGGATGTAGGGCTGCTCTAGCAGGCAGTACTCCGAGTAGAACTTGTTGAGCCGCCCTTCGACCATCTTCGCAACAATATGGTCCGGCTTCCCCTCGGCCTTGGCCTGCTCGGTGAGGATCTCTCGCTCCCTGTCCAGGTGTTCATTGGGTACGTCGTCGCGGCCGAGGTAGCGAGGCTGGGCGGCTGCTACCTGCATAGCTATTTCCTTAGCGAAGTTGACAAAGTCCTCAGAGCGGGCCACGAAATCGGTCTCGCAGTTGACCTCCACCAGCGTGCCAACCTGGCTGCCAGCGTGGATGTAGGAGTAGACGATGCCCTCAGTGGTCGCTTTGCCTTCCCGCTTGGCCGCCACTTGAATGCCCTTCTTCCGAAGGACCGCTATCGCTTCCTCAAAGTCGCCGTCAGCCTCCTGCAGCGCTTTCTTGCAGTCCATCATCCCCGCGCCGGTCTTTTCGCGGAGCTCTTTTACCTGTTCAGCGGTAATTGCCATCAAAGCTGCCTCCTGGTACAAGGACCGCTGCGGCCCATCACTTTTCCTTCGTGGGTTCTTCTGCTGGTTCCTCAGCGGGCAGGTCGGTGGATTCCTCAGCGGGTGGCTCGAACACATCGGTGAACTGGGCCTCGATCAACGTATCTTCAGTAGCACCAACGAATAGCTCTTCCTCCTCATACGGTATCACCTCCGCCTCGGCAGCCACTACCGCCTCGGCGGCCAGCATCTTTTCTTCAGCGGCACGTGCCTGTTGTGCATAGGCACCCTCGAGCACCGCATCAGCGATCTTGGAGGTCATCAGCCGGATCGCGCGGATAGCATCATCGTTGCCCGGAATGACAAAGTCCACCATGTCTGGATCACAGTTAGTGTCAACAATGGCGACTACGGGAATGTCCAGGGCGCGTGCCTCGGCGGCGGCGATCTGTTCACGCTTGAGGTCCACAATGTATACGGCATCAGGCACCTGGGTCATATTGCGGATGCCGCCAAGGTTGTTGAGCAGCTTATCGCGCTCACGCTGCAGCGAGAGCACCTCTTTTTTGGGCAGTCGCTTCCAGACCCCGGTCTGCTCGTCAGATTCCAATTGCTCCAGATGCCGGATGCGCGAACGCATCGTCTCGAAGTTCGTGAGCATCCCACCTAACCAGCGCTGGTTTACATGCGGCATTCCGCAGCGCTCAGCGTTGGATTCGATGGCCTCCTGGGCCTGGCGCTTAGTGCCCACGAACAAAACCGTGCCGCCGCCGGCGGCCACGTCGCGGATGAACTCGTAGGCCTCCTCCAGATGGCGGAGGGTTTTGTGCAGGTCAATGATGTAGATGCCGTTGCGGTCGTGATAGATGAAGCGCTTCATCTTCGGGTGCCAACGTCGCGTCTGGTGCCCGAAGTGGACTCCTGCTTCCAGGAGGTCCTTCATGGTAACGAGGGCCATTTGGCTACCTCCACTTCAGCCCGCCGGGGCGAGGGCCTGGGTCTAGACGGGCCGCACACCGCCGCGAGAGCCGCTATGCGGCCCACAGCGCGGTCGGCGTTCCCAATGAGTTTGGGGTCGTCGGTTCATCAGGGTAGCAAAAGTCATTCCGCGCCGGTATCCAATCAGCCCTCGCCAGGTTGACCGGGCGGCAATGACCCGAATACTACCCCCAAGTTATGTGACGCTCACAGAATAGCACAAGCTTCACCAGAGCGTCAAGGCTGTGCTGTCTATTTGACTGGGCGCTTACTCATGCGGCTGGCTGCCGGCCCGTTCGACCCAGAACATCGCTTCTAAATGCTTCTGCGGCATCCAGGTGCCCGTCCTCAGTGATCGCTCTGCATGGGCGAGGTATGTTTCGTCGTGCGTTAGGACATACGCATAGGCATACAGAGCAGCCTCGGATTCCAGGTGCCCCCAGGGCTGCCAGGTAACGGGACCGCCGGGTTCGTTCATCATTGCCTCGGCGAGGCCGATAACGCGGTACGCCATGGCCGGATTCCTGGTTGCACGATAGTACGCCATCGCAGCCCACCCGGTTTGGCCCTCGGAGTGACCGATGCTGTAGTAGGTCGGCCCCCCACAGCCCAGTTGTGCGCCACGGCGCGCGTCGGTGCTCTCGGCGGCGCGGTCCAGCAGCTTCTTGGCTGCCGCCAGGTACTCTGGCTTGGGTGAAATGTCGTAGGCATCCATCAAGTTCATCATGGGAAAAGCCGTGCAGCGCGGAGCGCAGCCTCGAAAGCCGAGCTTGCCATCGGTCGCCTTCACAACAGCCACAATGCGGTCAGCCATTAGTGTCGCCGTCTCCAAAAAGTCCGGGTCCGCGCCCAACAGTCCGAGAGCAATCAACCCCTGGGCGCTAGGGCGGTGCCCGGTGGAGCCCAACGTGGCCGTGTGGTCAAAGCCGAGTATATAGTCCCCGCCAACTTGCTCAGGATGGCCGGCGCGGAAGTGGCAGACATCGGTGTCCATGTAGTGATTGGCCATCACCTGCGCTTGCTCAAACCGCGTCGGTTCACCTCCAAGTACGTACCCTAAGATCAGCTTGAAGATAGTATCGTAATAGTTGTTAGACCACGCCGAGCCATACCCGGCCTTAATCCAGTGGTTTGGGTTGAACGAATCGCCCCAGTTGCGCAACCCATACCCGGCACTTCCGTTCCGCACCACAGCGCTGGGATCCCAGGGGCCACCCGCAGTGTTGGCCTCATAGACCTCCGGGAAGCGCTCCTGGGGATGCTCCGGCGCCGGCCCCAACCCGCCACTGCTGCGTACCCACTTGGCGCTGAATAGCCGTGGCGGTCGCTGTACTAAATCGTTGAATCTGTCCACAGCGTCCATAGCCGGCTCGTCGGCAAAAAAGCTCAGCCACATCTCGAGCCGCTTTGCCTCGCCTTGGGTGGGCATATAGTACTGCTGCTGTGCACAGTACGCGAACAGGCGTAGCCACAGGCTGCGACTGCGCTGGTTGTCAATAGCCAGGGCCATGGGGTACTGCTGCCAGAAATGACGGACGAACGCCGCGACGCCGCCCTGGTATCCCCAGTACGCGGCCCACCCTCTGGCGTGCTTCTGGTTCAACCTCTGATAGCTCCTTGACAGGCGTTTCATTGCCAAAGCGCGCAAAGATGCCGGCCGGTGGCCGGCCTGTGCCGTACATTCCGGGGGTCACGGACCTGACCTGTTCCGCTTCCTGTGGTTTCACGCTAGATATGGGGATCTGTAGCTGGAACTGCCTGATCCTCACGGACGGTGCCGGGTAGTCATTGAAGATGCGGTGGTAGACCTTCAGATATGGCTGCCCGGCGTACGCCTCGATACGCGTGACGAACCGGCCGAGCACTGCATCGCCCCCGTCAGAGATGTGGCCCGTAATCTTGAGGGTCACACGCAGAGGGCCCTCGGCCTCTACCGCCACGGTTTCTTTCCGTGCCTTGAGGTTGGCCCAGCGATCCACGATGGTACCGTCTTCCTGAGCAGTGGGCAGCGCCACGAACATGGAGTTGTTGATGGACGAGCTCAACGGCTCCTCCCGGCCGGCGAGGGTGACGCTATCTATCAGGTCTTCTCCCACCCGGTTGACAACGAGCTTGATAGCCCCGGTATCAACTACCACAGCGTCTGTGCCCTCCTCAACCTTCAGCGCATCTGGCACAGGGATGGGCTGCACGTCTGTGCCAAATGTCAGCGTCCACTTGCCGGTCTCGCTCTGGGGTCTGCACGCCAGGAAATCTATCCGTGCCCATTTGACGCTGCCATCCGGCCAGTTCAGGAAGGCTTGGCCCTGCACCGGCAGTTCCTGTCCATCTGGGTCCGTGAGAACCAACTTGAGGGTCGCAATCGCACCCTCAGGGAACGGGATACCACAGCTAACAGGAAAAGGCTTATCGGTCAATAGCTCCGCCCGCTCTAGAGCCATAGGAACGCTTTGTTTGACTATAGGCTCTCCCCCGCGTAGCCGGATCGGGCGCAGTTTGGGCCGCCAGGACGGCCTTGCTCTCACCACCGGCGGCTTTGCTCCCTGGTGCAGTGTCACATCGGCCCAATACACATCGGTGCCGAAGGTGGTGTTTGCCATCTCGACTGGTTTATCATACCAGCGGAACTCAGCCCGCCAGTCTCTGTCTAGGCGCTCAGTGCTAGCGACCTTATCCAGGATGCGCAAAGCTAACCGAAAGGGCCTACCGGCTGTCACGTAGGGTGAGATATCCACACAGAAGTATGAAGGGAACGGGTCGTCCCCGCCGGCCGGCTCCAACGCGCCAGTCTTCTCCCCCGGAAAGATAGGGTCAGCCACGTCCCGCTCCCAGATCACCAGGTCGTCCACCAGCACCTGCTTAAACCGGTGCCCAATCATAACGATCCCAGTGCGCCCTTCCCCGACAACTGTCCGGTCCACACCCTCGCCCACATAGTTGTCTGAGCAGTACCACCGGAGCCAGAACGGGCCGGCCCACTCTTCGGGGATGGTGACCATCCGGGAGATCTCGCCATAGTCGCCCGCCTCGCTGGTCTCCCACGGATGGTTAATGCGACAGATCTCGCGGCGGTCGAAGTGGGCTGTGGACTTGCCCTGCGCAGCGACTTGCCAGTCGTCGGGGACGCAGCGCAGGTCGAGAACCGCCGCCGAAGCACCTTGCCTACCACTCATCCACAACAGTGCGACTAGCATACTCAACATTACCAACCACAAGTCTTTCATTCGCTTTTCCTCCCACCGTCTGTATGACTGACCGTCCAAGGCACATCCTGCATCAAACAGGTATGATTCCCTGTCTCACGAGGCTATTCCTTTGTAGCTTGCAGTGTGTCAGCAGCAGTGTTGGTGGGTTGATTTGAGGTCTTCGGTAGGATTCTGGCGTGCGGAGGGAACTCGACCGGCTACGCCGGACCCCCAACTTGCGTTTTGGGTTCACATATCGTATAATCGCGCCACCAGCCGGCGACTCGACAGGGGACGCTCGGGAGGGGAGGGCTTGGGGTTCCGGCACCATCGGGAGGGGGCCGTGTACTGTGAGGTCTTCGATATACTTATGCCTCTGCATTGCTGTCCTACTGACGCTGAGTTCGTGTAGACTGTCCCAGCAGCCGCCATCCGTTACACGTCCGACGCCCGCTACTACAACGCAGCCGGCTGTTGAGGCATCCAGCGAGCGGGACAAGATCCTTCAGGAGATATTGGATTATCAGAAACGCACTGGTGAGGACATCGAGTCACTGGCTGTAGCGATGCGCCAGGGCGAACTGGCTGCTCCCGCCCTCGAACAGGACCTCGATGCAGCCAGGATGCTTCTGCGCAGCGTCCAGGATGCTGCCAACGACCAGCAGCTCGATACCCTTCTGCCGCTGCTGCACCGCCTAGGGCCAGCCCTGCGCGCGCTGGAGGGTGACCTGCCGGCGGCGGTGGTGGTACGCTATATGGAGCGAGCGCTGGTGGTCAGCCAGCGTTACTCAGGGCAGGAAGCCATAAACCTTATGTCCTCGGCGCTGTTGGCGGCGCGCAATACCTGCCAAAACTCCTCCTTCGCCACTTTGGTACCCAATGTGGACGGGCAACTCAAATCCGCTAAGGACAACGTTGACAGCGCCCACCTCGACAGGGCTTTGCCGGTAATAAGACAGATCATCGAAAATGCGGCAGCCCACGCCAGCCTGACTCTGATGGCCAGTTGCCGCGCCTCGGCCCGGGGTGCGGAGGAGGCAGCCCACCGGCAAGCCTGGCGCGTGGTGCAGGCTGAACTGGAGCAGCTTGACAGCGAGTTGCGCAAACTGGAGGCCGAGGTGCGACCGGCTCCGGCCGTGACCACCGAAGCACCCGCCGCTGCTCCAGCCGCCGGCGAAACCGCAGTCCCAGGCCAGGAGCCTACCGCCGGAGGCCAGCCACCGGCCCCGGTACCTCAGCCACCGGCCGAAACGACGCAACCGATGCAGCCTGCGACACAATGACAGCCACCGGCGCTATGGCTGGACACTGGAAAGCCTTGCAAAACCTGTCCAAGGAAGCTTCCCACACAGTCTTCGCAGGCCACGTGATGTGCCAGCGCCGGACCTGACGCAGCAGCCCAGTATCTATCAGCCTGAGCCCTACGGGGTTACCTGTCGGGCCTTATAAGGGTGTCACTTGCACGATGAACTCTGGCTTCGTACACCTGCATGTGCACACTGAGTACAGTCTGCTTGATGGCGCCTGTCGCATTAACGAACTGTTGAAGCGCGCTGTTGAACTGGAGATGCCGGCCCTGGCGATCACCGACCACGGGGTTATGTACGGCGTGGTGGACTTCTATAAGGCGTGCATAGCGGCGGGCATCAAACCCCTCATCGGCTGCGAGGTGTATGTGGCGGCGCGTACGCGGTTCGATCGCGACACGGCTGCAGACCGCAACCTCAGCCACCTCACACTCCTGGCCGAGAACCTGACCGGCTATCAGAACCTGATGCGCCTGGCCTCAGCGGCCTATCTGGAAGGCTTCTACTACAAGCCACGCGTGGACTACGAACTGCTGGCCCAGCATCACGAGGGCCTCATCGCCCTCAGCGCTTGCAAGAAGGGCGCAGTTGCTGCTGCCCTGCTGGACGACAGCGTCGCGACGGCCCGCCAGCGTGCCGTGGAATTGCAGGAGATATTTGGCCCGGATAACTTCTACCTCGAGCTGATGGATCACGGCTTGCCCGGCCAGGCGGCGATTGTCGAAGGTAAGGTGGCCTTAAGCCACGAGTTGGGCATTCCGCTGGTGGCGACCAACGACGTGCATTACATAATGCCCGATGATGCCGAGCCGCACGATGTGCTGCTGTGTATACAGACTACCGCCACCAAAGAGGATGCCAACCGACTGAGCTTCGGCAGCGATCAGTTTTATCTGAAGAGCGCTGAAGAAATGCAGCAGCTTTTCAGCGAGCATCCTGAGGCGTTGGCGAACACCGGTGTTATCGCCCAGCGCTGCAATGTGGAGCTAACACTGGGCGAGTTAAGACTACCTCGGTTTGAAGTCCCTGAAGGCCACGACCTGCCAAGCTACCTGCGGCACCTGTGTGAGCAGAATATTCCTCTGCGCTACGGCGAGGCGACACCGGAGGTCAGCCGGCGACTCGACTATGAGTTGGAGGTCATCGAGGGTCGCAACTATTGCGGCTACTTCCTGATCGTGGCTGACTTCATTGCCGAGGCCAAGCGGCGTGGCATCCTCGTCGGCCCGGGGCGTGGGTCGGCGACCGGCAGCATCGTGGCCTACTTGCTCGGCATCTGCGAAATTGACCCCCTCAAGTATGGGCTGATCTTCGAACGGCTGCTTAACCCTGCGCGGGTCAGCCCGCCGGATATTGACCTCGACTTCCCTGACGACCGGCGGGAAGAGATTATCGAGTACGTCAAAACCAAGTACGGCCAGGACCACGTGGCCCAGGTTATCACCTTCAATACCCTGGGCGCGCGGGCGGCGGTGCGCGATGTCGGCCGGGTGCTAGGAGTGCCGCTGGAGACTGTGGATCGTGTCGCCAAGATGCTCGACCCCAGGTCTAGCATTTCTGAGAGCCTGGAAACGCTCCCCGAACTGGCGCAGATGGCCCGCAGCGATGTGCAGATTCGAGAAGTGCTCGATACCGCGAGCCGGCTGGAGGGGCTGGCGCGCCACGCCTCAGTGCACGCTGCCGCCGTGGTCATCTCCGACGGGCCACTGACTGACTACGTGCCCCTGCGCGGAGAGAAGGACGGGACAGTCACCACCCAATACGCGATGGACGCGGTGGTGGATGTGGGCCTGGTGAAGATGGATTTCCTGGGCCTGAAGACCCTCACCGTGGTCGAGCAGACCATCAAGGCCGTGGCGCGCAACTATGGTACCACAATTGATTTGATAAGCCTGCCGCTGGACGATGTAAAGACATATCAACTGCTTTCACGTGGCGATACAGCCGCGGTCTTCCAACTGGAAAGCGAGGGAATGCGCAGCCTGCTGTGCAAACTCCAGCCGGATAACTTCGAGCACCTGATTGCAATGGTGGCTCTGTACCGCCCCGGCCCGATGCAGTACGCCGACAGCTTCTGCGAAGGCCGCCACGGCGCGCCAATCAGCTATGCAGACCCTAAGCTCAAGCCCATTCTGGAACAAACCTACGGTGTGATACTGTACCAGGAGCAGGTTATGCAGATCGCCGTAGAGCTGGCTGGCTTCAGTATGCCGCAGGCCGAGCTGATAATGCGGGCGATGGCCAAGAAGCAAGACGAAAAGATGCAGCAGCTTAAGCCTATGTTCATCCAGGGTTGTATCGAGCGAGGCATCGCCGAGGCCACGGCCCAAGATGTGTTCAGGCGGATGGAGACCTTCGCCAGCTATGGCTTCAATAAGTCGCATAGCTCCGCCTACGCACTGGTAGCCTACTGGACGGCGTATCTGAAGGCCAACTTTCCCGCCGAGTTTATGGCCGCACATCTGACCACGGTGATGGACACCAGTGAAGAAGTGGGCAAGTACGTGGCCGAGTGCCGCAGGATGGGTCTCGAAGTGCTGCCCCCGTCAGTTAACCGTAGTCTGGCCGGCTTCTCTGTTCATGAGGGAATGATCGTGTTCGGTCTAGCAGCCATCAAGAACCTGGGACACAACACAGCTGAAGCAATTGCAACTGAACGTGAGGCACAAGGACCTTACAGGGACCTGTATGACTTCTGCGGCCGGCTGGCCGGTCCCCAGGTGCCCAAGGCAGCAGTGAAGCTGCTCATCCAGGCAGGCGCCTTCGATGAACTGGGCGAGCGCAATGCCCTGCTGGCCGCTCACGACAGCGCCTATACGGCAGGCCAAAAGCACCGTGAGGATGAGGCCGTCGGCCAAAGCTCACTGTTCGGCGGTGCCGAAACAGAGGTCGAGTCCGGGTCAGTGGCGCTGCCCAGCGTGCCGCCGATGCCCGAAGAGGAGGCAATGCGGCTGGAGAAGGCGCTGCTGGGCCTGTACCTGTCCAACCATCCGCTGCTGAATAACCGCGAGCAGGTGGAGCGGTCTACCTCAGCGACAATCGAGGAAATCCCACACTTCCCGGACGGCACGCCGCTGGTTGTGGCCGGAATACTTCGCAACACCAAGCCGTACACCAGCCGCAATGGCGATCCGATGATGTTCTGCACGCTGGAGGGTCTGGTGGATCAAGTGGAGGTGACCGTGTTCCCCAGTTGCTACAAAGACTGCAAGGCGGCCCTGGTCAACGGCGCAGTAGTGGTGATGACAGGGAAAGTGGATAGGCGCGGGGCCAAGGGCGCGGATAACGGCAACGGCGGCGCTAAGTTCGTGTGCGACTCTGCCATCCCCCTCGAGCATGCCCGCAAGATCTCCGAGCGCAAGCGCAAGCGTGCCCAGGAAGCCCGCAAGCAGTGGGAAGAGCACAACACGCCATCTCCAGCGTCACAGCCGCGCCCAACGGTCCATATGGAGCTTGATCCGACAGCCGCTGAAGCTCAGACCTTGCAAGCCCTCAGGGAGGCTATTGCACAGCATCGTGGCACCCAGGAGGTCGTGTTGCATTTCACGGACAACGGGGAAGTCCGCAAAGTGCGCCTGGGCGCTGGCTATATGGTGAATACGGATGGCGATTTTCCAATCCTGGCCCGGCAATTGACTGGTGTGGTGGCATTGTGGCAGGATGAAGTTCCACTACGCCCATCATCACAATAGCCGCGCCGAGCAGTGGCGGAGGGAGCCAAGAAGGTGGTCGAATTCATTCAATTCATTGACGCCCGCAGTAGCGGCAGCGCCGTGCTGGATGCGCTGCGCCAGCGTTCTATCGCTGACTTCCCCGCCCACATTGAGCAGGACGTGCGCGAGATTGTCGAGGCCGTGCGTGCTCGTGGAGACGAGGCACTGCTGGAGTATGAGCGGCGCTTCGATTGCCCGACCCTGACCAAGGAACAACTCCAGGTCCAGCCCGACGAAATCGAAGCAGCTCACGGCGAAGTCTCCCCTCAATTGCTCGGCGCGTTGCGCAGAGCCCGCGAGAATGTTTATGAGTTTCATAGTCGCGCCATCCCTCACTCGTGGCTGGAGAGCTTCGACGGGTTACTGATGGGCCAGCGGATCACACCGCTCGAATCAGTTGCGGTCTATGTGCCGGCCAAGCACGCTCCGCTGCCGTCAACGCTCTATATGGGGGTAATGCCGGCGCGAGTGGCTGGGGTAGAGCGGGTGGTCGTAGCAGTGCCGCCGCGCAAGGATGGCTCCATTGATCCATTGATGCTGGTGGCGGCCGACGAATGCGGAGTTGACGAGGTCTACCGGATGGGAGGCGCGCAGGCCATCGCCGCCCTCGCCTATGGGACTGACAGCGTGGCGCGAGTTGACAAGATCGTTGGCCCCGGCAGCCCCTGGGTGATTATGGCCAAGCGACTGGTCTTCGGGGTGGTCGGGATTGAGTCCCTGCCCGGCCCCAGCGAGGCGGTCATCATCGCCGACGACAGCGCCGATCCACGCGTGGCCGCCGCCGATTTGCTCTCTCAGGCTGAGCACACCGGCGATAATATGGTTGTGCTGCTAACAGACTCTGAAGAGTTAGCGAAGGGAGTTATCAGCGCTGCGCGCCGGCAGGTAGAGGAGCTGTCGCGTGCTGACCTGATCCGCGACTCCCTGGCCGACTACAGCATCATCGCGGTGGTTGCCAGCCTCGCTGAAGCGGCCCAGATTTCCAACGAGATCGCGCCGGAGCATCTGCAGATAATGACTGCCGAGCCGCTGGCGCTGCTGGAAGAAATCCAGCACGCCGGCTGCATCTGCCTGGGGCCGCTGGCCACCGTGCCGCTGGGTGACTATGGAGCCGGCCCCAGTCATATCCTGCCCACCAACGGGACGGCGCGCTTCTCCTCGCCGCTGAATGTGGAGGACTTCGTCAAGCGCAGTTCGATTATCTACGCCACCCAACGTGGCTTCGAGCGCCTGGCCGGGGATGTCGAAACGCTGGCCCAGGGCGAGGGCCTCGACGCCCACGCTCAGGCTATCACCATTCGACGGAAGAGCCGCTACTGAACCGAAGCGTAGGACAGGCGTCCTTGCCTGTCCAGTCGCATAGACCGGAGGCAAGCGACAATGGCCGACCGCACCGCAGAAGTCCGCAGAGAGACCAAAGAAACGAAGGTCTTCATCCGCCTCAACCTCGATGGCACCGGCGAGTACGAGATTGAAACCGGCATCGGCTTCTTTGACCATATGCTCAGCCACATCGCGAAGCAGGGCAAGATTGACCTCGAGGTCAAGGTCGAGGGCGACCTGGAAGTTGACGCCCATCACACCGTCGAGGACACGGGCATCTGCTTCGGCCAGGCCCTAGCCCAGGCAGCCGGCGACAAGAAGGGGATGGTGCGCTTTGGCGACGCGGCTTGCCCGCTGGATGAGGCACTCGTCACCGCTGTGATTGACTTCGGCGGGCGCAGCCACCTGGAGTATAACGTGTCCCCGCCGGCAGCCAAGGTGGGGGACTTCGAGACCGAGCTGGCCCCTGAGTTCTTCGCTGCAGTGACGAACAATGCCGGAATGGCGCTGCATCTGAACCAGCAGTCGGGCCACAATACGCATCACATTCTTGAGTCGGCCTTCAAGTCGTTTGGCCGAGCGCTGGATGAGGCCACCCGCCTTGACCCGCGCGTCAGCGATGTGCAGTCAACCAAGGGGACGCTCTAGACGAATAACCGTCTAAAGAACCAGTGCGGGGGTGTCTAGACCAGTCGGTTTGGTGAGCCTTTGTAGGGGCGTGATTTATCACGCCCAGCTACATGCCATAAGACAGGGCACGATGAATCGTGCTCCTACCAGACGGCAGGAGAATGATTGCACTCATTGACTACGGAATGGGCAACCTGGGCAGCGTTGACAAGGCGCTGCAGCGTGTGGGCTGCCAGGTTAGGATTACCAACGACGCCGAGGTCATCCAACAGGCTGATGGTGTGGTACTGCCTGGCGTCGGGGCCTTCGATGATTGTATGGAGCACCTGCAGAGTTGCGCTCTAGTAGCGCCCATCAAAGACGCCATCGAGCAGGGCAAGCCGTTCCTGGGCATCTGCCTGGGCTTACAAGTGCTGTTTGAAAGCTCTGAGGAGGGGAGTAAGCTGCCAGGGCTGGGTGTGCTGAAGGGCCGGGTCGTCCGCTTTCGCCACAATCTGAAGATTCCCCAGATCGGCTGGAATCAGATTAGCATTCAACGACACGCGCCGCACCTTGGCGGCATCGCCGACGGCTCCTGGGTGTACTTCGTCCACTCATACTACGTTGAGCCCGAGGACGAGGGCATCATTGCGACCACTACCGAGTATGGGTGCCAGTTCGTCTCCTCAGTGTGGCGCGATAATCTGTTCGCCTGCCAGTTTCATCCGGAAAAGAGCCAGGATGTAGGCATCAAAATACTGGAGAACTTTGGGAAGCTAAGCGGAGAGTTGTAAGAAATGATGCGGTAGGGCAAGCTTCTCCTTCGGCTAGGTCAGGACGGTGAGCCCGTCGAAACCGCAGCTTGCCGTCCAGAGGCCTCTAATTGCGCACAGGCTGGAAGCCTGTGCTACCCAGGGGAAGAATGGCTATTCCTGAACACAAGCCTATGCTTGTTATCCCGGCCATAGATCTGTCAGAAGGCAAGGCCGTCCGCCTGCGCCGAGGTGATATGGCCGCCAAGACCGTCTACGGCGAGCCAGTGGACTTCGCTCTCCGTTGGCAGGCGGCCGGTGCACTGCTCATCCACCTGGTGGACCTCGATGGCGCTATCGCCGGCAGGCCGGCTAATCTGCCCGCGGTTGAGCAGATCATCGCAGCCATAGAGATTCCCGTCGAGTTGGGTGGGGGGCTGCGCACTGCTGATGATGTAGCGCGGGTGCTGGAATTGGGCGTGGGATATGCCATCATGGGCACCTCCGCCCTCCAGAACCGCTCGGCTCTGGAACAGTGTGTGCAGCGCTTCGGCGAGCAAATCATCGTGGGCATTGATGCCCGCGATGGTAAGGTGGCAGTCAAGGGTTGGGTCGAGGGTAGCCACGTGCAGGCGATTGAACTTGCGCGCCAGGTCGAAGCCCTGGGCGTGCGCCGCATCATCTTTACCGACATTGCCACAGATGGTATGCTACAGGGGCCGAACCTGCCTGCTATCCGCCGGATGGCTGAAGCGGTGCAGATGGAAGTGGTGGCCTCCGGTGGCATCACAACCATTGACGACCTGCTGAAGCTGAAGGAACTTGAAGACCTCGGCGTCATCGGGGCAATCGTGGGCCGCGCCCTGTACGAGGGCGATATCAAGCTGGCGGAGGCCATCGCAAAGGTTAGCTGAGAAAGGAAGCAAATAGACCACTATGTTAGCCAAGCGGATCATTCCGTGCCTGGACGTAAAAGATGGTCGGGTGGTCAAGGGCATTCAGTACCGCAACTTCAAGGACGCCGGCGACCCGGTTGAGCAGGCGGCTGAGTATGACCGCCAGGGCGCTGATGAGCTGGTCTTCCTGGACATCACCGCCTCGCTGGATAATCGTGACACGATGCTGGATGTGGTGAACCGCACCGCCGAGCAGGTGTTCATCCCTCTGACAGTCGGCGGCGGCATCCGCACTATTGACGACATCAGGAACACCCTCAAGGCCGGAGCCGACAAGATCTCCATAATGACCTCCGGCATCCTCACCCCTGACCTCATCAACGAGGGCGCCGAGCGCTTCGGCAGCCAGTGCATTGTGGTGGCCGTTGACGCCATGCGCGTGCCCCGGCCCGAGCGGGACGACAGCAACCTGGGCCTGGCCCCCGACGAGGAGATCGAATGGCGTGTCTGGACCCACGGCGGCACGCGGGAGACCGAGGTGGATGCCCTGCAGTGGGCCATAGAGGCCCAGCAGCGCGGCGCCGGGGAGCTTCTGGTCACCAGTATGAACGCCGATGGCACCAAGGCTGGCTATGATATCGAGCTGTTGCGCCGCATCTCCGAATCAGTTGGGGTGCCGGTTATCGCCTCCGGCGGCGCTGGCACTATTGGCCATATGTACGAGGCGCTGGCCGACGGCAAGTGCGACGCGGTGCTGGCCGCTAGCATCTTCCACTTCAAGGAGACAACCGTCGGCCAGGTGAAGCAGGAACTGGCCGTCCGGGGGATAACGGTGAGGAGATAGGGGAGGCCTGTGCGAGGGCCTTGGGTTTATTGATCGCGGGCGAGACGCCCGCGCCACGCGAGGATGTCGAGGACGAGTATGGTAGATACGTCAATACTGAAGTTTGATGACCAGGGCCTGATGGTGCTGATGCTCGGCTATATGAACGAGGAGGCGCTGCGGGTGACGGTCGAGACCGGGCGTCTGACGTTCTGGAGCCGCTCACGCCAGAAGTTGTGGACGAAAGGCGAGACCTCAGGACACACTGCACAGGTCAAGTGGATTCGCGTGGACTGCGATGGTGATGCACTGCTGGTGGGGGTGAAGATGCGGGGGCCCATGTGCCACGAGTGCTATCGCAGTTGCTTCTTCCGCGAATTGAAAGACGGAGAATGGGAGGTCTGCGCCGAGCGGCTGGCAGACCCAGATGAAGTCTACGGGCGCTAAGATTTGACTGCAGCACAACTCGAAGCTATGAAGCGCCTTTGCGCTGTCGTGGTGGTCTTCCTGCTGGTCTGGGCTGCCTGTTATGGACAGGTGGGCGGATCGCTGCGTGCCCCGGCCCAGCGCTGGGTGGACCACGGCGTGGTACGCTCTCGGGCTGGGGACCACGCCAGCGCTATCTACGCCTTCAAACGGGCCATCGCGATCTATCCCCGACTGCAGGCCGCCCACTACAACCTCGGTCTGGCCTACTACAAGACTGGCCAGTATGCCCTGGCCGAGCAAGCTCTCCAAAACGCCCTGAAGCTCGAACCCACTGACACGGATGCCCAGCGTGCCCTCGCCTTTGTCTATGTGGCCCAGAAGCGGCCCAAGGCCGCCGCC
>JALGTI010000034.1 GCA_029821455.1 Candidatus Zipacnadia bacterium
AGCTACAGTGGTGGACGGCCCAATCCTGGCACAAAGAGGGTGCGGCGTGGGTGACATTTGACGACGAGAATGTCAATCCCTCGCCAGGAGACAATCAGACGGTGTCGGGGGAATGGTTGGACTACCTGACGTGGGACATGTATCCACCTGAGTAAATCGAAGGCACCATGCAAAGGAGGATTTCTCATGAATAGATCGCTTCTCGTATGGCTCTGCGGAGCTTCGCTATTGGCGCTTATGCTCGCTGGGGCTGCCCAGGACGAGGAACAAGAGACCATGGCGGAAATGTGGTACCAACGTCTCTTGTCACACGAGGGAAGCTTGCCGGAAACGGCCCTCGAACTGTCTGCCCACCGCAAGGCGCTCGCGCAGGCTGTGACACAGATGATTAACGATAGGGAGATGCGTGAGCAACATCCCGAGGTCGTGGGAGCAGCGATGGCGTTAGCGGGTGACCTTCAACTCATCGGGTGCATACCGGCTCTCGCCGAGAACATAAAGTTCCGGGCTGTTAGGCCGTCCGGTCTGATCTCGGAAAGAATCGAATTCTACCCTGCCGGGCTGGCACTGACCAGAATGGGATTTGCGTCTGTGCCTGCTCTTGTATCTCTGGTCAAGAGCGATGACGCGGACGAGACCACCCTGGCAATCTTCGCTCTATGCAGACTGCCGCATAAGAACCTGATCTTAGACGTACTGAAGGCCGAACAAGCCAGGACTACCTCAGAGGTCACTGCCGCAAAACTGGCGAGTGCTCTAAGTATCGTGGACACGGCAAGGATGGACGAGGAGCGGCTGCGCCCCAAATCGGATAAGGGCACGAGTGCGGCTATCCCGGAAGGTGAGAACTAGGGGGCAGCGGCTGTAGTGACGGGTCGTTGCCCCGCAAACTTCAAAGCATGGGCCGTGTATGACAGCACGCGGTGTTCTGAGAAGAAAGAATGCTACACCCGGCAATCGTATAAGAAGACGGGTTCGTGGGACACAGGAACCGCCAGTTCCGGCACCGCTGAGACGCTGACTGACAATTCTAAGGCTTGGCGAGAGGACGGCTGGGTCCCCGGCGCCATCAAAATCACCGCTGGGACCGGCACAGGTTAGGTTCGGCGGGTCGTCGAGAATACCTCCGACACTATCTCGATAGGCACTCATTGGAGCACGAATCCTGATAACACATCACAATACGAGGTGATAAAGACCGCCACATGGACACAAGTGAATGACGTGGACAATGACAATGTCAATGCGGATGGAACTACCAACACCACATGGAACCTTGAATAGACTTGGCCAATGGCGAAAGGAGAGCTTGACATGTTTCCAGGTAGGGAGTTAGTGCTAACGTTGCTTTGCGTGATTGTTCTGCTCTGCGTTGGCCGTGTACAGCCGCAGCCGAAAGAACCGGCTGTCAAGAGACTGCTTTCCAATGATGCTAGCACACGAGAGGAGGCGAAGCACGAACTGCTTGCGGCTCGAACAGACTTGATTTCTCACCTCATAAGTATTGTTGACAATGACCGAAACTAGCAAACAAGACGTGAAGCAGTGCGGGCGACTATGTTCATCTTGGGGGAAATGCGGGCCACGGAGGCCGTGTGGGTGCTAGTCAAATATATAGCGTTCGCTGACGAGCCGACGGTGCGTACAGCGGAGCCCCATCGGTTAGGTTCAGGGCCGCTCAGCCAGGTGCCGGTTGTCGAGGGGAAGTTCTGCAAGAGCGGCGAGGTACTTGAGCGGCCGACGTGGACAATTTACATCGTTCCGCGTCCGTGTGCCAATCTTCGTCAACCCGAGCATTCCAGGATGATCCACGTGACACTAAACGGCTGGAGCGTGAGCGTCTTCGGAGCGCGTGCTTCCTGCCCGCTCTGGCCGAGGACGCGGAACGAGCGGACCGCCGGGCCCTTCCATCCGAGCGCGCAATCAATCGCGTCATTCGAATGGTTTTGGAGCACGATCAAGTACCGATCGCCATGCCTCAACACAGCCGCCCGCACCTTGGCCTCGACGAGCTGATCTTGCCGGTCCAGATTCAGCAAGAAAGGCTTGAGTTGCGGCAGGAATCTCGTGACCCGGGCCACACTGGCCAGCGCGGTCAGGTTCATGTTGCTGCAGCCCGAGGCGAAGATCATGGCGCCGCGCCCGCCCTCGATCAATGCCTGGGACAACTTCACCCCGAGCATCTCGGCACGGTGCCCCTTGGCGTAGATCTCCAGCCCGGGGATGCTGGGTTTGCCCTCCGCCTGCATGATATCCGCGAGGATGCGAGCATTTCCTCCCCACAGCGCTTGATAGCCGGCGAAGGCAATATCCACCACCTTGGCGAGGCTCTCCCAGTCCGTGCTGTACCTTTCCGTCGAGTAATGAGGATAGCCGCTGTAAAAGGAAAAAGCCGTGTCTGGCGACACGTCTTTGATGATCTCGCGCATGGACGCCGCGACCTGCACAACCTGCGCGCACCGGAACGCGATCCACTTGTTGCGAAGTGCCTCACTCTGTTTGATGATCTCCTCGCCCAGTTTGGTGTCCTGAGGCAGCTTCGCATACTGGCGAAACTCCGCCAGTGTGCGTTCGTCGTACGACCCTAGAAATGGCGAGGTCTCCCAGTCCCAGAGCACCTCGTCCAAGGGTATGTCGCGAAGGCAGGCAGTGAGTCTCTCTCGCCAGTGCTTATAGACGCCGTGCTTCTTGTCGAGTATAAGACTCATGGGCACTCTCACAGTGTGCTTCTCGCCGCTCATGCCCTCGTATACAGCCCCATCCTCGGGATGATCCTCGAGCCAATCAGGCTGATCAATGGGCCAGAAGATGTTGGCAGCGATGCGGAAGCCCCGCGACTTAGCGTACGACACGAATCGCTTCAACTGACTATATCCATCGCCATTTCCAGTTGACCATCTCCAATGCTCGGGTGGCGTGACCATCGGGTCGCCGCCGCCCAAGTGGCCCAGGATGTAGGTGTGGACGCCAGCGGCTTCATACATGTCCAGCAGGAGCGGCCAATCGCTTTCCGCGTGATCGAAATACAGATTGCCCCACATGTAGATCTCGAACTCCGGGACCCGCCCACCCTCCGGGAAGGGCTGACGTTCGTAATCGACGAGCCTGGGTACTTCGGTGATGAATCCGTTGTAGGCTTGGCCGTAGATGCGCAGCGCAGCCGGCCCCGGGCCAGTGGGCCGCACCAGCAGCGGCAGGCCATATGTCGTCACGCCACTAACACTGTCGGCCAGTGTCTTCTTATCCTTGGACGGCCACAGGTAGCTCGTGAACAGGATCGTGTTCCGTTCCCAGCCGTCCGCGAGCTTCGTTCGGATCATTTTATTCGGGACGAAGGTGCGCTGTTTGTAGTTGAGGCGGCCCACCGGGCTGTTGAGCTTAACCGCGGGCGACGTCTCGATCACCATTTCGTAGTCCGGCTGCGTGTTCGGCCCGGGGTTGAGTGTATAGACTTTGGCGATCTGTCCATATTTCTCGTAGAAGGGATAGCGTACTGGCCGGTCATATTCAGGCACGTAGCGCGTCATGCCGTATCGGATCTGCCGGAGGAACTTGCTGCCGGCCGCGCCTTCGACCCACTGGGCGCCGGCCCACGTTGCATCCGCGGCCGGGGCCGAGGCAGCCGTGGCGTGGACCCACTCCGCGGATAGCGGCAGAAACGTCTTCTGAGTCCAGGAAGGGCTTGGTTCCGCTGTGGGAGTCATCCAGGCAGCGCCGGACACCACGTTCAGCGTGGTCTTGTCGTCCCAGATGCGGCAGCGCCATTGCCCTGGTTCTTTCAGCTCAATGCCGAAGGAGTTCCTGCCCTCGGCGATGCGTATCTTGCCCGTCCATAGGTTCCCATCCGTTTGCGTGAGCGACAGAGGATGGCTGTTGTACGTAGCGGCAAAGTCGGACGTGGCTTCGAGCATGACCGAGGCCACGATCCCGGATGGCTTGGTTTGAAACCAGGGCGTTATCAGCAAGTAGCGCCCATCGTCCCGACAGCGTACAAAGCCGCGGGATCTGATCCAGGGCAAGTCGTCCCTTTGGGGGATTTCTATGGCGACGGTCTTCGTCTCGCCGGGCTGGATCGTTACGTGTCGAAGCATTGCCCCGGTGTGGCCTTCGCCGTCGCCTTGTCCCAGGCCGTAGAGCAGAGGCTGCGTCTTGCCGGTTGGGTTGTAGATCTCGTATTCAACGCCTTGCAGGGATTCACCGTGGGATTTCCACTTCACTTCAACCACAGGCGCAGATGGGCCCAGGCGCAGCGTCGCGAATCGAATAGGCTCCCCGAACTCGAAGTTGAGTGGGCTGTAGCTGGACAACTCCGTCACGGGCTTGCGCTCGCGAGCCACGTTGAACGTGCCCACCCTCTCCTGGGCCGCGGACAGCCCCAGATCCTGCAACGGTATCTCGAGCTCGCACCACCAGCTTGACTGATCCTTGCCCGCCTTGGCCTGCCAAGTGCCGTTCCATGCTCTCTTGCCGTCTTGGGCATCCCACTGCGTGCCGAGCGAATTCACCGCCAGTTGAGTGAACGCACTCCGCGTACCGTCAGGGTCGAAGAACAGCTCAACACAGTCGTCGTTGAACACGTAGGCATCGCGTCCGGTCACATTAGCCTGGAACGTATGAACGGCATTGTAGACTGGATCGAGCAGCCGCTCATCGCATTCGGCTCTGACGTAGATGGCGTCGGCCGTGTGTGCAAGCCTGACACGCGTCTGGGCTTCTGCGAACTTCTTGACACCAAGCAACGTGAAATTGCTGAGAGTCTGAGCCGCCTGCCAATCGTGCGGGTTGCTCGGGCTCTGCGCAATTTGAGGGATGCTGACCCAAGGCGTCTCGGCGGCCAACGGGTCCGGCTCCTGTGGCTCGGACGTCAGGGCCAGGTCATCCCAAGACGCCCAGCCTTTCCCGCAGAAAATGACCATGAACCGGATGCGTTGGATCGGGTTCCCTTCACAGGTCCATTTCACGTACTCGCGCCGCCAGCCGTAGGTGCGTTGGAAGTTGGTCGCGCTGGACAGGTGAACGGGCTGCTCTTGGCCATCCACTCCGGCGTGCGCATACAGTTTTGTATACTCGTCAACGTCGGCGTTGACGGCCCCGCTGACATAGAGCACGGTCGGATACGGCTTGGGGAACGTGATCGACTGGGAGACAATGGCATAGCCCCTCTGCTGTCCCACGGACTCGATGTGCAGCGTCCGCTGGCCGCGGTACGACTGATCGCCCGCCAGGAAGTCCACCCGTGTGGCCTCTTCATTCTCGGGCCCTGCAAAGCTGATGCTCCATGTGCGGCTTGGCGTCAGCGATTCAAAGGATCCGTCTTTGATGAGACTGCCATCTCCGTGGGCGACTCCGACCGCAATCAACAAGGCTATCCCCGGAGCCGCCAAGAATCGTCGCAACGTCACAAGTGCCATTGCCTGTTCTCCTATTGCCGAGATTGTTGCTAAAGATACCTCTCCGGATTGGAGAGGGTCTGGCACGCGACTTCTTGTGGCCAAGTGATCGGCTTAGCTATTCAGGTGTATAGTTTAGTGCGCAGTTGCTTGAACATCTTAGCTCAAGTTCGTTACCTCAGACTATCATACCCCCCCCAAGGCTTGTCAAGGAGCCTGCCACAGTCTCATTGCAGACGCGCTTATCGAGGTCGAACCAGAGCCCGAATTCCATTGCCTTGGCCTTGACATACTCAGCCAGGGTCTCCAGCCCGTTGGGGAACCTAGCCGGGTTCACTGCCAAGCCTTCTCTACCTGCCCTTGGCCCGGCCCCGGTGCCAATCTCCTGTGGAGTGACTCGGTAGCTACCTGCGCCCAGAGTTCAATTGGCGAGGCCACTTGCTTGCTTAATCTACAGATGACAAGCTCCTGCAACAACCCATACAGGGATAGGAATGCGCAGGGCGCCTGCTGGACACCATGGGGGCGTTTGGGCGCTTGAGGAATCAACAACGCGTGCTGTCGCGTCACTGTTGGCTAACGCTATGTAGCCTGGGGTCTATTACTTCACAGTGGGCTCCCAACCCGCATCAGTTTCCTGCAAGAAATGTGAGCGGCTCTCTCCTTCCTCTTGGTCGGTGAGGCGCCCACGGTCACTAAGCAGGCGCGGGGTGAGGAGTATCAGCAGCTCCGTATCCACCGAACTGGACGAGGTGCTGCGAAACAGCGGGCCAATGATGGGAATGTCGCCCAGTACAGGTATTTTCGTGCGTGTGGTCTCGGTCTGGCGCTGGGTGAGGCCTCCGATAACAACCGTCTCGCCATCGTTGGTTCGCACGGTACTATGAGCTTCGCGAGTGCTCAGCAGCGGGAGACCAGTCTCCGGATCGAGCGAGCTTATATTGCTGACCTCGACCCTGATGTTGGTGGTTATCTCCCCGCTCCCGCCTGTCCAAGGGGTCACAGTTAGCTTGACACCCACCGGCACGGCTTCGATTCTCTCCTGTTGACTACCCCCGCTGGAATACGTAACTTTGATGAAGCGTTGTGCTCCGATGAAGATCTCGGCTCGCTTGCCGTTGGCTGCGGCCATACGCGGGTTGGCCCGAATACTGGCCGCTCCGCTGCTTACCAATGCCTTGAGCGTGGCGGTCAGTGTTGCCGTATCCCCTACTCCCGCAGAAATCGCCTCTGCATCCAGCGTTTTATAGCCGACCTCACCAGTACCGGCGTCAACGTGGGCTTCAACCTCACTGCTGGCGTATTCTGCAGCAAAGCCTCTTTGCATCTCCCCTGTCTTGCTAAGCTCCACGACTACAGCATCCACCATAATCAGCGGCGGGGGGGCGTCCACTGCCTTCAGATCCCTCTCTATTTTCTCCAACATCTGGCTGGGCGCTGTCACCACGATCGCATTCTGCTCGGCATTTACGTGTAGATAACTGATCAGGAAGTTGGGCAGGAGGCTGGCGGCCGCTTGAGCTTCCAGATACGTGAGAGGAAAGGACGCCGTCGCGCTGCGGTTGTAGGTAGCCAGGTCCCTCTCCTTGAGAACACCCTCACTTATCATCTGAACATCCCCGACCGTGGACAACGCAAGTCCATAGCCGGCCGCTATTCCCTGGAGCAGCACCAATGGCGGCGCGTCCACGATGTTGAGACTCACCTTGTGCTTGACACGATCGTTGACCGCCACGTTGATGCCACCCTCGCGGGCAATCTCTGCCACTACCTCGTGGATATCAGCGTTGACCGCTTTCACGGTAAACAGTCCCTCTTTGCATTCAACTGAAAACCAGCCCTCCTTGTCCTCTTCAGCTTTGCCCGGGGGCTTCTTCTCTGGTGTCTCTTCACCCACCGCAGATTCTGTTACCGCAGTGAGGATGAACTTCTGGAGATCGTCACTGCCGGTGGCCCGTATCTCTGCCTCCTGGGAGAACTTGACCGTCATTACCGCCCCGACGCCTTGCTGTGCGTCCGGAGCAATAGCCAACTGGATATAGCTGACCGGTATCTTATCTACCGTCCGAAACCATTCGTCGAGCTCTAGGCGCGCGTTCGGGAACGTGTAGGTGATTTCATCACGGGGTCGCCCTCGCCTCCTACCATCCCACTCCAGCCTACCGTCTGACTTAACTGTGACTTGCACACCATTGGACAGGCCCTCCACCTCTACGTCGGTGATGTTGCAGTACGCCTGAGAGAAACCTGGTGCTGTCAGGCATGTAGACAACAAGCCGCTGAGAACCGGAACGATGAGGTATAGTATCATCTTCGGATTGCGGCACACCATATTCTCAGATCCCTTCTGGCGGAAAAGAGTCTCTGCGTGGCTGCTCACAACGCTTCGGCATCTACCTGCAGAAGAATGACTATGTTTCGCACGGTGCTACGTCGCTGAACAGCGGTCATCGCCTCGCTCAGAGGCCAGGGCATCGTCCCCGGTGCCGTACGCTGTCGGCCGCGACTGGGCTGTGCTAGCTCCAAGCCACCAATGATTACCGTATCGCCGCTCTTGAGGGCCAATGTGACATTAGCCGTGCGTCTAGCCACAATGGGCAAACCACCGGCGCCAACTGACAGCAGGTTGCTTGCCTCCACCTCGAGGGGCACAGTTATCCAGTCAGGAGTGCTGCCCCAGGGAGTGGCCCGTAGCTTCACCCCGATGTTAGCGGTTTCTATCTGCACCTCAGGACCGTACTCACCGGTGCTGATGAACTTGAAGTATCGCTTTTGTCCCCAGAACATTTCCGCCCGCTCGCCGCTACGTACTGTCAGACGCGGTCTAACATCCAGGGTTGCAGTGCTCTTGCGCCGTAGCCAACCCATCTGCGCTTGAATCTCGCTCAGTCGCTTGTCCAGCACCGCGAAACTCAGGGTCGAGTCTGCGGAGTCAACCCCGGCCTGAACGTTGCCCGAACCCACCAGTGCCGCCAGCGTTCTGGTCGCCTCTGCGTCAGAGGAGAACTCCACCACAGCCACACGCAGGGTGATTTGCAGCCCCGGCTTGTCCACCTCGCTTATGTCGCTTCGAATCTTCTCCAGCAATGCCGGTGGCCCTGTTGCGACCAGAGTGTTGCCGGCCTCATTCGGCCGTGCGTAACGCAGTACACAATCCGAAAGCAAAGGCAGGGCCTCGGTCGGCTTCAGATACCGCAGCGCTATAGTCTCCGTACTCGAGAGCCAGTAGGAAGCAACGTTTGTCGGTAATGCCTCGCTGACGTAATAAGTGTTGTCCTCCTGAGCGAGCGCCAGACCACAGCCTCGTGCAATGCTGTGCAACAACGCGTCCACCTGCATGTCGTCCAGGCAGCACGTCAGATCATGCTCTACCGCATCGTCCACGAGCACAGGCACTCCACTCAACTGCGAAATCTGCTGCATCACCTCCTGGAGGTCTGCGTTCAGCGCACGCAGCGACAGGGCCCCCGAGGGCCCCTTTTTCAGGGACAATCGGCGCTCTAGCTCCTTGGGCTCGCGCTCCGGCTTCTCTTTCGCCACCTCAACATGTTTGTCGCTGGTGACAGTTAGGTACAGTTCCCGCCCATTGGTAGATTTCTCAATGTGCACCCTTACATCCATGGCTTCGCCCCAGTGGGTCAGGTCCATCTCGTCGTTATCCACATTCATCCGGCCAAGTGTGGCTGGTCGGTAGAGAGCCAGCAAGCATTTAAGGCCCACCCCCTCCGGCGATTCAGGGGGAGTTGACATGGCCAGGTAGCTCACCGGATAGGCGCTGATGTCTACAAAGCTGCCCACCCTGGTGCGAGCATTTGGCAGCACAAATGGAATTAGGGCCAATTCCCGTTTCTGCCACGATCCCTCTTCCTCAGACCACTCCACAAAATCAAATATCTCAGCCTCCACTTGCAGGACCCCATCTGCTCTAATGGTGATGCGCACAGCGTTGCTGAGCTGGTTGACATCCACACCTGTGACTGTGCAGTATGATTCGGTCTGGGCGAGGCTGGCATCCCCGAGCACGCCCACTATGAGGCAGCCCAGACACAGTGAGCCCAACGCAAGCCGGCGTTGCCAGCCAGGGCCTCTGCTACTGTACGGCAGTGATTGCACAGTCACTTCCATTCCTCCATCGGCTCCATCCCCACCCGCCCCCTCATCGCCTGCTCCTGCTCTGGGGGCAGATGTCCTGTGGGCGAGAGAAGGTTGGCAGTTATGAAGACGGCCAGGTCAACCTTTGTCTGCTCCCGGCGTTTGGACCTGAACAATTGTCCGATGATGGGGATGTCGCCCAACAGCGGTATCTTGCGGCGCGTCATCCTTAGCTCTTCCTGGCCTAGTCCGCCGATGATGATCGTATCCCCATCGTGTACGCGCACTGTTGTGTCGGCCGAGCGGGTAGTCTTGTTCGGGAGCCCGGTGGTCGGATCAGGTGCGCCGAGGGTACTAACCTCGACGTTGAGATCGAGGATTATTTCGCCCGCGCCCCCCGTAAGCGGGGTCATAGATAGACGGACCCCCGCGCTGATGGAGTTCTGCGAGCCACCATAGGGCCCGGACACTGGCGTGCTGAGATACTGCTCCTGGCCGATAAAGACACTCGCCGGCCGGCCACTGACCGTCGCGACTCTAGGGTTAGCCCGTACCCGCGCCTTCTGCGCCCGCGCCAGCGCCTGCAACTCGACAAAGAACTCGCTTGGCAGGTCTGCCACTGCAGTGAGTACAGTCTGCCCGGTCAGCGAATCCGTCGTTATTCCCAGATTCTGATTGCTCCAGCCAAACTGAGCGTTGAACTCGTCGAAGTCTATGTCAGTGAACTCGACCACCAACACGTCCAGCATTATCTGCGCTGCTGGGATGTCAAACTGCTCTACATCTTCGCGGAACTTGCGCAGCACCGGCGCCGGGGCCGACAACACCACCGAGTTCTGCGCCAGGTTCGTCCCGACGTGCCCCTGCAGGAAGGCTGGTAACAGTTTCTTGGCGTCCTCAGGCCGCACGTACTTCGTGGTCACTGCTGCGATGTCGCCCATCAAATATGAGGATGCGCTCTTGGGGAGGCCCTCGCTGACAATCAGCACCTCACCCACCTCGGCCAGCGACAGCCCGTAGGCGTCAATAATGGAGTCCAGGATTGCGCGCGGCTGTTTGTCAACCAGGTTGACCGTCAACGTACGGTCCACGGTATCGTCAACGATCAATTGCAGTCCACTCGTTTCTGCCAGTTCTGTCAGCAGCTTCCGGGCATCTGCATTGACCGCGTACACGGACACACCCTCGTCTCGGACTGTCACCTCAATGGTCGGGCCTTCGGCGGCGTCGGTTGTGGCCTCCTCATTCTGCTCAGAGGCATCAGCTCCCCAAACAGACTTGCAGAGCAGCGATACGCACGCCACCACTAGGCAAAGCGTGAAGAAGAGAATCAGGCCTTGGGGGCGACTGTGCGTGCCTCGTCGGCTTCTTATCATTTTATCCTCCAGAAAGCCAGTGTTGGGCCGCTCTTCAGCTAGCTCTACTACCAGATGTCCCGCCTGCAGAGCAAACACGTTCGTCTGTGTGCACTGCGGATTCCCGACGTCTGCTGATTCCCATAGGTACTTCAGCGTGCATACTGTAGTAACTTCCGCTGCAGTCCACGATCTATGCAAGTGGCTCCTGCGCACAGATACTGCAGCTACTTGAGGGCTAGTTCGTCGCATGTGAGGGTTGACCTTCGCCCGGCCTTTGGTGCGCTTAGCCCGGCTGCGTGGTAGCTGCGACCATTGTGCGCCTTCAGATAACGGCAATCACGGGCGTCTCCAACTGGTCTAAGCTCTGAGTTCCCAGCATATCGCTTATTCATCCACATTTCAGTAGGAGCTTTATGCCGGGATTGCGCATTTGTCTGTACTCGACTGATATATTCTTGGATTCTGTGATCAATTCCTTCGCGTGCTGGCGACGCAAGCGTAAGAACCAAGAATTAATAGCCTTGCCCGAGCTTACTTGTGGGCAATTAAGTAACTCTGGGGGCGCTTGAGCAGCTAGGAGGCACATTGCTGCCTGAGCCAGACACTAGCTACCAACCGCCATTGCCTTGTTCTGCCCAACAGCCGACAAGACCAAGTAGGTTATCGAGGCCTTGCAAGCAGAGCGTGTGCCGGCCGGTGGCATCTACGACCGGAGTGTGCGCGACTGGCACCATTACGACCACTGGGGGTACATCTTGAAGCAGAAGACTCCGACCCAGGAGGGCTGCCTTTACACCTGCCTGTACGATGAGGACCAGCTTCCCGACTACTCGGAGGATATGTGCCCCAAGCCCCTTGATAACCTCAGCCGCACTCTGCGGCCACCGGCATCAACAAGGTAGCAGCGGTGATGTCGGCCTAGTTTGATTCTGACGCCGCAGTTAGTTTCTCGATCAGTTCCTGGTGATCGGGTGGCGACTTCCAGTAGTGAACGACCGGGCATGCAATCGTGTCCGGAAGCGGCCCGCAGCTCCCCCGCCCTCACCAGAGCCGCAACTTCAGTTTGCGGCCGCGCATCCCGTCCTGGTCACCCCAAACGAAGCTGCAAGTGAACGGCGAGACGATGGATGCGTACGCAGGAAGCCACTGTGAACTGTGCCGCCAATGGGAGTCCGGGGACACCGTGAAGCTAGAGCTGGATATGTCTGTGCCGTACTCGACTGGGGGTGCGCTCACCCCGTATCTGGGTGGCTGTGTGGATGAATGTGTAGGTGAGCTCAGTCTGTACGGGGGCCAATTCTGCTAGCCTATGACCGGAGGCTCAATACGTTTGATCCAGACGAAATGCCAACAGTGGACCTCAACAGGCTCGACCCACAGGTTCTACGCATCGAGACTTCCTATCCATAGCCACTGTTGACGTTACAGGTGGAGACTATGGAAGGCAAGCCGATGGTGCTATGTGACTTCTGCAGAGCGGGCGCTACGGGTACTCCGTGTCTCTCGTGGCTTCCGGCGGTAGGAGCAGAGCCTCATTGCGACGGGCCATTCATAAGAGGCACTGGACGGCAATGCGCTGCTAGGAATTGTAGCAAGGGCGCAGCTTTGATAGGGTAGTATGAGAGCGGCTTCGGTTGCAGTAGCGCACAAATGCGGCGATCGCCGCCCGCAGTTGATCCGGGCTCAGATACAGAGTAACGTCACTTGGGGGTAACCAGCCAATCTCGCGAGTCAGGCACCTCGACCCAGCTTCCGCCCTGGGCGATAGAAACTTGGCTGGCTAGACCGGGGAGTGTCATGTCCATCGCCAAGTCAATCCCGATTGGCGGTTCCCTCTCCTCCAAAACAGCGGAGACAAAGTCATGGACTTCCCAGAAGTCGCCGCCACCATGCCCGGCCTCAAGTGCCTCCTTCGGTGGATGCTTCCAGAAGTCAGGCATGAATGCCTCGTAGTAATCCCACAGCGGCCGCCACTCCAGAATGCCCCGCGCGTCCTTGCGCAGCCAGATCTTGGGCTGATCACCCAGGCCACGCGGCGCCTCATAGCAGCCTTCGGTGCCCTGCAGTGAATAGTAGGTCAGATTATGTGGGCGATTGCTAAGCATATCCAGGCGGAGGCGAACAAGCCCACCACCCGACAGCCGGCACAGCGTGATTGTGGCATCCTCGTTCTCATACAGGTCTCCACGCGGGTCACGGTAGTGGTGTCCGCTGCCCACGCAGGATACCGAAACAACCCGCTGGTCATCGAACCATTGCAGAATGGGCCCCAGGCTGTGCGTCGGGTATGTATTTCCGTTGATGCCTGTCTGCCACTGCCGCCGCCATCTGGTGACTTCATTCAGTTCCTTCGACTCGTGGATATACTCGCCTTCGGCAAAGTACAGTTCACCGAATAGCCCTGCCCGCGCGATTTCACGGACCAGCACATTCTCGCGCAGATAGCAGTAGTTCTCCGCCATCATATATGTCGCTGTGCTGCACCTGGCTGCGATCGTAAGCTGCTGGCACTCGTCCAAAGAAACTCCCGCCGGCACTTCGGAGAGAACGTGGATGTCACGCTCCAGGGCCATAATGCTCTGCGGAACGTGCAACGGCATCGGCGTGCCGACGATAACCGCATCAATCTCCCCGGATTCAAGCATCGCTTCCGCATCTGTGAAGGTCAGTTCCACTCCGACCTCAGATGCTTTATCCTGCAGCCGGTCCTCTGCAATGTCGCACATTGCAACCAGTTCGGCATTCGGATGTGCCCTGAGCACCTCGACAAAGCTCGAGCCCCGCCCCACTGCACCAATGATCCCGAACCGAATCAGTCCTGAGTCTGTCATGACGGATCACCTTCTACCCTTCCAGTTGCCTAAAGCCAGTGCCAAGCATCCTTGCCATGCACTGAATGGCGCCGATCTGGTCGCCCATCACGATAGCAAGGTGATGCGTTCCACCGCACTCGCTATACCGTCGCAGGAAATCGCGCAGGCTAAGGTCCCTAGGCTGAATCCAGAAATGAGGGACATCCGGGAACGCCGGCAACATCCCGCGATCCAGAATAAGCACACTTGAGGCGATGATGTCAAACGTCTCGTCAGGGCCAGGTGCGATATTGACCAGCGTAGCCGGGCCAGGCCGTACGGCAAACCATGCAACCACCGGGTTGCCAATGTTGCCGAATGCGTAGTCCTTCTCGACCAGTCGCGGGTTTCCTGCTGCCAGGGCTGGGTTGCACTCCCCCATGTGGCTCATAAAGATAGAACCGCCAGCCCAGTCCGGGCAGAACATCTCGGAAAATGTGACATCACCAAAGCCTTGCAACAAAGCGCCAACAAAGGCGGCAGTCAGCGCGTCACCCTCCCCGGCGTAGCCGACACCCCTCGCCATAGCCTTCGATGCCTCCAGGAAGGGCACGGTGGGCACTCCGAGATCCCGGTCACATACGCTGAAGTTACATGTAAATGCGCCGGCTCCGGCCTTCTCGAGCATCTCACGCACTCCCAAACCTACACGGTTACTGGTCTGCAGGACCTCTTCAGCCAGTTGCGAGCAATCGAAGCGGGCGGCATCGGCCTCCGCCTCCTGGGTTAGGGCTTCATCTGAAACCTGGCCGATTGCGGCAGCCAGCTCTGTAACACCTACGTTTTGCACAGTTAGCCCAAGGCCTCTCGCAGGCACCTCCAATTCGACCGCGAAGTCACCCATCCCTGCGAACGGCTCACCGATCTGCAATACGCGCATTGAACGCAGTGACTTGGCAGCCCTTGCCGCCCGCGCCGTCTGCACGACTTCCGCCACGAAAGCGTCATCGTCAATGTGTCCCGCCACAACTGCGTAGTCACGTCCCCGTCGGCGGAGCATGCATGCAAGGTCCTGAACTCCGTGGATAGCGTGATTACGCATCATATCGTCCATCGTAGCCTTTTCAGCGAACTCAGGCGCAGGGGTTGTGTCCAGCAGGGCCAGGGGGAGGTTCGAGTTTACCAGCGCGTCCACAGCTTCCAGCGAGGGCGAGTATGCAAGATGCAGCGTCGCAAGTAGGTCCACATCCCGGGCTGTGAGGTTGGTAATTGCCCGCTCGATTTCATCCCTGATGCGACACACATCGGCCAGTTCAACTTCCAGCCCTGCTGCGCTCAGACGTTCCGCAGCCTGCCGGGCAAATGCTTCCACTTGCGGGCGATACTGTGGCAGCGCCTCGTCATAGAGGGCCAGATATAGCGGTAGGATTCCGACGCGTGGCTGGCAGTTCATTTCATCACCCTTCGGTGCGCTCAGTTCATAGCGCCATCCAGCAGTCTTGGCGGTCAGACCGCTTCGCCGCGTCCATTACCCGCTCGATGTAGACGCCCTGCTCAAGCCCGGGTTCGCAGGGCACGCCGCATCCGACAGCATCCAGAAAGTTGTGAAGGCAGGCCACGTGCGCCCGCAGCCAGCCAATCGTGAACTTGGGCCCGGGGAAGGCAACAGCCGGCTCCGGGTAGCGCTGGGCGGTATCTATCGCCAGCCAGCCCTGCTTTCCGCCTGTAGGGGAAGCAGCCGCTGTGAGATCGTATGCCTCCAGCCAGTTGGGCTGCATGGTATTGAAGCGCAAAGCGCCCGTCTCGCCATGGATCTCAAAACGCAGCTCATCCTGCATCCCCGTAGCAATCTTCGTGGCCTCGATCGTACCCACTCCGCCATCTGGCAGCCGCACAACAGCGTACATAGCATCTTCCGCTTCAACAGGCACGCGGCGACCAGAACCATCA
>JALGTI010000346.1 GCA_029821455.1 Candidatus Zipacnadia bacterium
CCGGCCCTGGCCAAGCGGGTGATACATCCGATTCTGGCGGTGAGATCGTCGGCGGAGTATCGCAGTCCAAGACACAGTCCACTTCTCGTGAATCTGACAAGCAGGCCGAGAGTGCGTTTAGATGGCGCGTCCGATGGTAAGGCATCTCGTCGTTCCCTCCCGCCCCACTCGCCAACCCGGCAATGTGGAAAGCAGATGAGCCCGACCGGAAATGGCCGGGCTCATTGCATTCACTGACCTCAGTTCACTTCTCCCTGACATATTCGGCCAGCTTCTTCTCCACGAATAGCCTGCGCAGGCGTGGATAGGATGGCAAGCCGGCAGGCACGGGTGCTTTGCTGCCGCGCATCAGTGGCTCAGCATACTGGACGAACTGCTGCGTGATGCCGGTCTTCCTCTCATTGATCCAATCCAGCGGCACGGTCTTGACCTCGTCAGCTACGCTCATCAGCGAAGTCGTGCCGACCTCGAACTCAAACGGCTCGTTCTGCTCGCGCTCGATGGTCACCATAATGTCGGTCTCGCCGTCTACACCCTTGCTGACTGCGGCCTCTCCTACCGCGTAGGCGATGTCACGGTCAACGTCAGAGACACAGTAGGCGAAGCAGCGCTGCATATTGCCCAACCGATCCCAGCGGCAGCGAGCGCCGATGGTATCCTCGACCAGGTCGGCCATTGCCTGGGCCACGCCGCCAAGCCTTGCATGGCCGAACTCGTCGAGCTTGTCGGAGGTGGTAGTCATTTCAGAATCGGCGAACGAGAAGCCCTCAGAGACCGCGACCACCAGATAGCCGTACTCATCGAAGGCGGCTTTGCAGTCGGCGAGGAACTCATCAGGGTTGATCTCCACCTCGGGCAGCAGCGCGAAATGGGGAGCCATCCAGTCTTCGGTGCGGGGAACCTGGGTGGCGCCAGTCATCCAGCCGGCGTTGCGGCCCATGACTTCAACCACCTCCGCATTCCTGAATGCCTCAGCGTCCTTGCCGACGAACTGACAGGCCGCTGCGGCAAACCGCGCCGCGCTGCCGAAGCCGGGGGAGTTGTCGGTGACCACCAAATCATTGTCAATCGTCTTGGGGATGCCGACAATGTTCATCTCCCAGTCGGATTGCTTGGCCAGCTCGGAGATGAGATGGCAGGCGGACTGCGAGTCATTGCCGCCAGTGTAGAAGAAATAGCGGATGTTATGGGCCTTGAACACCTCCATCACCCGCTCGAGGTCCCTCTGCTTGGGCTTGAGGCGGCAGGTGCCCAGGGCCGCTGACGGTGTGTCCTTCAGCGCTCTGATGACATCGTCATCCTCGCGGAAGAGGTCAATCATGTTCTCGTTCAGGACACCCGTCAGGCCACAGACTGCGCCATAGAAGTGCTCAATTTCGTCCCGTGGCTCGGCAGCCTCGATAGCGCCAACGAGGCTGGCGTTGATGACCATCGTCGGCCCACCAGACTGCCCGATAAGTGCATTTCCCTTCAGTGCCATGTTGCTTAACCTCCCAATGGCGAATTGTGAGCTGTCTTGCTAGTACATACTATCTGTAGCATATTCCTTGCCGTGTGGAATAATCCTCCCCCGTTCCTGAAGAGGTCATTGGGGAGGGGTGTGGAAGGTGGCCTGCAATTGGGCGGCGGCTTTTTGTTTGTTCCGGTGGTATTCCATGACCAAGCAGACACAGAAAACACGAGTGGCGTTGCTCTCGGTGGCCTCTAACACCACCCTGGTCGTGCTCAAGCTCATTGTGGGTCTGTTTATCGGGTCAGTCGCGGTGGTGGCGGAGGCGGTTCATTCGGGAGTTGACCTGGTGGCGGCACTTATTGCGTACTACGCAGTTCAGGAGTCAGGAAAGCCAGCCGATGGGGACCACCCGTTCGGGCACGGGAAGGTCGAGAATGTCTCCGGAGTCATCGAGGCCCTGCTGATCTTCGTGGCGGCGGGCTGGATCGTATATGAGGCTGTCCAGAAGCTTGTGTCGGTACACATCGTGGAGGCCGTCGGCTGGGGCGTTGGGGTCATGGCGCTGTCGGTAGCAATGAACACGGTGGTCTCGAGCATGTTGTTCAAGGTTGGCAAGGCGACGGACTCAGTGGCCTTGCAGGCTGACGCATGGCACCTGCGCACAGATGTGTGGACGTCGGCGGGCGTGATGTTAGGGCTTGGCCTGATGTGGGTAGGAGAGCGTGCCTTTCCTGGGGTACACTTCCACTGGCTTGACCCGGTGGCAGCTATCGTGGTGGCCGTTCTCATAGTGCGGGCAGCCTATAAGCTAACCCTTGCCTCTGGGCGGGATCTACTGGACGTGGTCCTTCCTTCAGACGAGGAGCAGTGGATACAAGCATATCTGGCAGGGTTAGAACCGCCTGTACATGGGTATCACGGCCTGCGCACGCGCAAGGCCGGCTCGGACCGCTTCGTTGAATTGCACCTGCTTGTCACCCCAGAGATGACGGTAGTGGATTCCCACGCGATCACCGAATTCGTGACCCGCGACATACAAGAGCGCTTGCCAGAGTGCCACGTGACCGTACACATTGAGCCCTGGGAAGAGCCCCAAGCCGGACGGTCCACAAACACAGGCCGGCCGGGGCAACAGTGATCGCGTCAACCAATCGTCCGAACCGCTGAATAACGCACTACCAGCGGCGTTTCCGCAATGGAATGCTTCGACAATAGCAAATGACATAGGTGCTTGCACGCGTGTGCTCCTGCCTCGGAAGGTCATTTGAGACGGGCGTGGAATAGTCCACCGCAATTGCCCGCCGCTGTGCTATGACCGGCAGCTTCGGGCCACCCATTACTGTTACGGAGGTTCGACTATGCCTACCAGGCTCGGCTTCATCGGAACTGGCGGAGTGGCGCAGGGACATATGCAGCGCCTGTCAGAGATTGAGGATGTCCAGAACGTGGCGTTCTGCGATGTACTTCTGGAACGGGCGCGGGCGGCGGCCGATAAGTTCGGCGGCAGCGCCTATGATAACCACCAGGCTCTCCTGGACAACGAGGAACTCGACGGTGTGGTCATCTGCACGCCGCCCTTCGCTCACGGCGATATTGAAATGGCCTGCATCGAGCGCA
>JALGTI010000347.1 GCA_029821455.1 Candidatus Zipacnadia bacterium
TGACCGGCCGGCGCCTGGGCTACGGAGTGATGAACAAGGAGCTGGCCGCCCAGATTGCCAAGCTGCAGACTAACTGCACATCCTGCACCACCAGCTTCGTACAACGCGCCGGAATTGCTGCGCTCCAGGGGCCGATGGAACCGAGTATGGCGATGGTCGAGCAGTTCAAACAGCGCCGTGATGTTATCGTGGACGGCTTAAATGCAATTCCAGGAATTAGCTGCCTGCGCCCGCACGGGGCTTTCTATGTCTTCCCCAATGTGACTGGTACGGGCATTGACTGCCGTGAGCTGGCTGATATGATCCTGGAAGAAGCCAGCGTCGCTGTGCTGTCCGGTACCGCCTTTGGGCAGTACGGCGAGGGCTACCTGCGCCTCTCGTACGCTAACTCGGTAGAGAATATCCAGGAAGCCGTCAGCCGAATCGGCGAGCTGCTATCAAAATAGCTGCTCATCCTTTGTATTCGCATAGAGGTTCGTATGACAATCTGAGTAAGCAGCGGCCTGATGAAACGGTTGACACGTGACTCCACCATCGTTGTGATCATCTGTGTTGCCTTCACACTGTTTTGCTTGCTGCCTTGCTGTCGCGCGGATGAACAGCCGGCAACGCAGTACCTTGACCTGGCACACGAATCCCTGGACAAGGGGCTGTACGGCAACGCCCTTGTGAATCTTGCACGTGCTTCCTCTCTGGCACCCGACGACCAGGAGATCGCGCTGCAGGTGCAGGCTTACTCGGAGGCGCACTTCCAACTCAGCCGCAACTTCCCGCAGCTCAACAGCCAGATGAGCGTGGGCGATAACGTTCTGGTCATCCTCAACGACCAGGTCATCGAAATCGGCGCAGCGGGCAAGACGGTGCTGACTGAAGCTGAGCTGAAAGCGCTGGGGGTAAATGCAGAGGTGCAGACTGGCGCACGCCCAGATGCGCAGGCTAACCCAGGACTACTGGCGATGCTACTGGGGTGGCTCGGCATGATTCTCGGGTAGTCTGAGGTCTCGACAGATAGCAGCGCACACACGGCCGCCGCGAGAAGTCGCGGCGGCCGCTTGTCTTGTGGTGGTCCTCGGAATCACACAGAGATACGCGGATGCGGGCGGCACAGCACCAGATACTAATCTGATTTGGCTATGGACAACTATAACGGGGTTGCTTATAATAACATCGGCAGTCAGGTTTAGATATATGGAAACCTGGGTATAACACTTTTGGCAAAACCAACCATAGCCCCAAAAGGAGACTGAAATGAGAATCAAAGGGATCAAATTTGTGCAGAACAACCAGGAGTTTGTTGTGGCTGTTCTTCCGGTGCGAGAGATCGTCGGGCGATGCAAGGTGGATGTCTGGAGTCCGGAGAATTCGGACGGCTACCAGCGCGACATCACCCTGACTCGTGCGCGGGAATTTGGACGGTACATGTCGAAGGGCGGCACTTCACCCACTGCTGTCCTGATCAACCTCCGCGACGCGAATACCGTGAGCGAAGTAGCGCCGGGCGAGTTCGAGGTGGAGGATACCGCGACGCTGTGGATTGTTGACGGTCAGCATCGCATTCAGGGGCTCAGCAGACTCGCAGAGGAGGACCCCCGGCTCCTGGATGTGGAGATGCCGGTCATAATGATGCGGCTGGGTGGTCGCTACCCTGAAGCGGAACAGTATCTCATTATTAACCGTACGCAAAAGGGTGTCCGGGCCGACCTGGCGGAGCGGATCCTGGCCCAGAAGGCCAAGCGGGAGGGGGCTACACGTGTGGAGCTAGGTCTAGGGGATACCCCGTTGCCCGCCTCGCTATCCAAGGACATTGTGTGGCGCTCACGGGCCGTGGACATCGGAGATATGCTCAACCAGCGCACCGATTCACCGCTCCACGGAAGGGTCAAGTTGCCCAATATGCGCGCGGAAGCAGCAACGATCTCACAGAAGTCAATGTCGGACTCGCTGAAGTCCCTGTTGCGGCACGAAGTCTTCGGCAATTTGACCAATGAGAAGTTGACCAATGCTCTGATCAACTTCTGGAAAGCCGTGCAGCACCTTTGCCCAGAGCCGTTTGAGGAGGTTCAGGAGACTGGGAAAGCCGTGAACTACCTGCTTCTTCGGACCGCAGGTCCATTCGTGCTTCATCGCGTCCTAACTCAACTGGTCCTGTTCTGTCCGCGGCAAGATGGCCGCATACAGTTGACTGAAGAAGCTTTCGAGGATATCTTGGCGCGGGCCGGGGACCTAATGAGCAGTGAATTCTGGCGAGCCACTGGCGATGGTACTATCGGGGCACTGGGGTCAAGTCAGAAGAGCTTCGCTCTAGCCGCAGACCTGATTATGGGCAACATCGGCGCCAGCCAGGAAACCACCGGTGACGACTTCGCAGTTGACGTCTAGCCGAAGAGTGAATAACAGGACCGGCCGCCAGCCTTTGAATGCTGGCGGCCGCGGTTCCTGCCTGAGCCTCACCGTGTGACGAAAGCGCTACCCCAATGACGGAGGCGACTCGGCAGCGGGCGGAGGCGGCTGTTCGGCGCAGGAGTTAATTGCTACTGCTTCAGCGATTCCTTGGCGGTATCCTCGCAGGGCACGCCACTGGTCATAAGCCAGCATGAGCAGGACAGCATTGAGCGCACCCCAGAAAGCTGCCGGCCAGTACAGATAGTGTGGACCGATGACATGGAGGATAGGCAGATGTACTGCCACCACCAGGCCCGTCAGAGTCCAGGCCAGGCGGCTGCGGGCCGCGAGAAGTACAACTGCCCCGCCCACGAATAATATCATCAGGCCCAGTCGCGCCAGTTCCTCTGCCACCATGAGTCGGGCAAAGTTCCCCCCGACAAGCTGTGCGCTGAGCAAAGCAGCCAGCAATGAGCCAAGAATCGTCCAGACTGCGGTAGAGGTGGCGTCAAGCCGCCGTCGCCCGATGAGGTAGGCTATCCCTAGGGTAGTCACCGCTGCAGGAATGATCCAGTATTCACCTGCGCCGACGAACTTCAACAACGGCTCGTTTAAGTACCAAAGAATCTTGAGCAGGACCTGGGGCAGACTCTTGAAGTGGGGGTTCCACGCTACCGGAAGG
>JALGTI010000348.1 GCA_029821455.1 Candidatus Zipacnadia bacterium
TCTGCCTGGCTAGCTATCTGTCCCTGGTTCGACCGTACTGACAGCCGCATATAGACACGCGCTATGCGAATTCCTGACTTGGCGGCAATCTGGCGAACGGACCCAGTGCTGCAGCAGGTCTCTGACCTGGCGGCCGAGACCGGGAGTGATGTCTATCTCGTAGGCGGGGCGCTGCGTGACGTGCTGCTGGGCAGACCCGTAGGTGACATAGACCTCGCACTCAGCGGGGCAGTTGAGTTCGCCCGCCGAGTTGCCGAACGGCTGGATGGTACATTTGTGCCGCTGCACGAAGACTTCGCCACAGCGCGGGTGGTAGTCAACGCTAAGCATGCACAGCAGCGCCGGGAGCTGGACTTTGCGGAGCTGCGCGGCCCCGATATCGTCGCCGACTTGCGGGCGCGTGACTTCACCGTAGATGCCTGCGCGTGGCTTGTGACGAGCACGAGCTCTGAACTGCTCGACCCCTGTGGCGGCCTGGATGACCTTGATAGCGGGATCATCCGGGCCATCAGCCGGGATAATCTTGCGGCGGACCCCCTGCGCTGCCTGCGAGCGTTTCGCCTGGCCGCTGAGCTTGACTTTGCCATCGAACCGACGACACTGGGCTGGATAGGCGAGCTGGCGCCACAGATTTCGGATGTGGCCGGTGAGCGCGTGGGGGCCGAGCTGATGAGACTGCTGGCCGCTGATGGTGCGGTTGCAGTGCTGAGGCAGATGGATGAGGTCGGCCTGTTAGAACAAATTCTCCCGGAGATCAAGGCGGCGCGAGGCGTGCGGCAGGGCGGGCATCACCATCTGGATGTATGGGGTCATTCGCTGCTGACGGCGCAGGAGATGGAGAAGACTATCAGCGCGCCGGAGGGGCTGCTGCCAGGGGCGGGGCCGTATGTGGCTGAATATGTGTCTTCAGCAGAAAGGCGGGCGGGATTGAAGCTGGCTGCCCTGCTCCACGACCTTGGCAAGCCAGGCACCAAAACCGTGGACGAGCAGGGCCATCCGTGGTTTCGTGGCCACGAAGAGGAGGGGGCTAAATTGGCGCGGGGAGTAGCCCGACGGCTGCGGCTCACCCGGCGGACGCGGGAGATGCTGGGGCGGTTGATTGTGCGACACCTACGCCCACTCAACCTCGTGGAAATGGCCATCCACAACATTGATGAGGAAGGCCAGCCTCCGCGCCAGGCCCTCACCCTCAGCGCCATTCGCCGTCTGATGCGCCAGGTAGAGCCTGATGGTGTGGGCGTGCTGATGCTGGCGCTGGCGGACCTGCGCGCCTGCCAGGGACCGGCGACCGACCCTGTCCAGCGTCAGCGTGCCGCCGTCTTGATTGACCAGATGTTGGTGCGCTACTTTGAGTGGGCAGATAAGCAGGCTGTCGAGCCACTGCTGAGGGGCCAGGACCTGATTGATGAACTGGGTCTTGAGCCGGGCCCAGACTTCCGCGTGATCTTAGAAGAGATTGAGGATGCTAGAGCTGATGGGATTGTCACCACCCGGCAGGAGGCGCTGAAGCTGGCCCGCCGTCTGGCCGAACAGATGGAGAACAACGGGGCCTCTGACCACAAGGGAACGTAAAGCCGGGGCTGATGCTGTCAGGCCCCGGCTTTGTAGTCACGAGTTGATAAGGATGATAGACCGCTAGAACGGCCACTCTATTGGCGTGGTGCTTCCGTCGGCCCAGTTGATCTGGGCAGTGCCGTCGTAGACATTGCCGCTGAAGGTGGCCAGCTCTTCTCCCTCGGCATCGTGTAGCCAGCCGCTGATGTTACCGGCGGCATCCAGTTCGGCGTACCCACTCATATTGTTGCTCAGCTCTATGCTGTGGGTCATCGCCACCCAGCCGGCCTTGGTGTCGAGGTTGTACTCGCCTTCAGCGGAGGCGATATGTCGCGCCCAGAAGATGCCCTCCCCGGCCGGGACTCCGAAGTAGAAGTCAAGCTCGCCCTGGGCTGCCAGGTCATCATCTGCCAAGGTCCCGGTGGCGTCGAGGCCGCCTTCGAGTAACGCCCTGGTGACCCACCGGTCGTCTTCGAATACCTGGAGGCTGCTCTCCAGCGAGCAGGACCCCGAAAACTCGCCGCTGCTATCGTCAGTCATCTCCACGTCCACTGTCACGTCACCATCAAGCGTTGCCCGGCCCTCCCGGACCTCACATTCGGGGGCTACCCAGTCTATGATCTCGACGTCGGCTGCCACGTAGCCATTGACGCTTAGTGCTGCGTGTCCGGAGCTGGGGCCGGTCACAGTGACTGACCCGTCCACATCCACATCGGTGTTAGGACCCGCGCCATGTAAATCGAGCTGGTAGCCCGTGAGAGTCTCCTGATAGCTTCCGGTCCAGTGGATGCCGAGAACCGGGTCGGTCCAGTCAACCGGTGTTACATCGCCGGCTGCGGCTGGCTCGGTTTCACCTGAGCGCACGATAGCATCACGAGTGTACCTGACCAGTTCGAGGATCATACTACGGGGTATGCTGGCGCTCGGATCAGCACCGGCATCGCTGGGGAGTAGGCCTTCGAAAAGATACCAGAAGACCCTCACGATCGGCTCGAGGCCAGCAATGGTCATGTCCAGTGGGCTGATCGAAGGAGCAGGTGTATCAACTGCGCCCAGCGGCTCAATCGCCTGGGCGCCGGCAAATTCTGCCTGCTGCTCCTCGGGGACAACATCAGGTGGCGGGGTGTACTCGGGCCACGCTGGGGTCCTTACACTGCTTCCGCCACCGCAGCCAGCCAGGGCAATGACAGCCACCGCAACTGCCAATATCATCCCAATTCTCAACGTGTGCATACAGTTGCCTCCTGATGAGCCATTTGGGTCGTAATAGTTGGCTTATCTATACCCAAGACATATCATCCTCACACGCAAGGCCCCGGCTGCCTCCTCGAAGATTAATTATCAGCTGGCCGAGGAGTTGGCAATAGGTACTGCTACTACATTCTTCTTGACATATTGCTGAGAGCGCAGTAATCTAATCAACAAGGGCGTATGCCTTACAGCGCTGATAACAGTAAAAGGAGGTGATTGCGCGATGGCCGGTAAATCGGGCTGTGGCGCCAAGAA
>JALGTI010000035.1 GCA_029821455.1 Candidatus Zipacnadia bacterium
CTGCCGGCAGAGCCGTCGGCGCAAGTATAGGCTCAGCGAGCTTCGTAGCTTCAGCGGGCAACTGGAGTACCGCCGGCTGCGTCGCTACGGATCGGACAGGCCTCGTCCTGGCAGGCATCGCGCGGGCCGGTCCCGATGCCGTCATAGCTACCTGAATCTCAGCGACAGGCTCCGGGGTCGGCGCAGTTAACGGCTCATCCGGGACCGCAGCAACCAGGGGCGCAAGGGCAGGGCCAACATCGTGCGAGACCGGCTGGTTCCACCGGGGCACGATTATCACAGCCGCTAGAACAATGGCCAGGCCGGTCGCCGCTGCGAGGAGGACAGGTGCTCTGACGAGTCTGCGCGGCGCTGTCTGCCGGGTCAGCTCAGCGCGGGTCACTGCCTTGATGCGTGTTGCCAGGTTGGAGGATGGCTCCGGAGTCGGCAAGTCGTGCAATAACTCCGGTATCGCCCGCGCCTCAGCCAGCGCGCGGGCACAGTCCGCGCAGGCTGCCACGTGTTGCTCGATTCCCTCGGCCTCGCGCTTGCTGACCGCCCCTACAACATACAGGTGTGCCTTAGCCTTCACTTTCTCACACTTCATGGTTCTCCTCATGTCCGCCTATTTGCTCGGCACGTTAGGTTAATGCCCCTGTGCCCTGCCGCCGATACTGCATTCCAAAAGCGGCTCGTGCCCGTGCCACCCGCGACTTCAAAGTCCCCAACGCACAACCGAGTATCTGGGCTGCCTCCTGGTATGCCAACCCCTCTATGTCCACCAAGACCAGCGCCTCCCGATACTCTGGCTTGAGCGCCTGCAGCGCCCGCCATACGTTACTGCGTGTTTCTGTGCGCTCCACAGCATCCTCGGGCCTGTCAGCATCATCGGCCACCTCCCGTGCAAACTCCCCATCGTCCGTTTCAACTGTCTGATCCAGTGACGGCCCCTCCCGCACTCGCCGCCGCTTGCGCTTTCGTAGCTCGTTGATGGTTGTATTGACCGCTATCCGATATAACCAGGTGCGGAAGCTGGCCTGACCCTTAAACTGAAACTCTCTGAGCGCCTTGAGCACACGCACGAACACATCCTGGGTTAGGTCCTCAGCGTCCGTCGGCCCGCTAATCCTATAGATCAAACCGTAGACCTTGTTATAGTACCTGTCAACGAGCACTGAGAACGCATCGCTACTGCCATCTTGAGCTGCGACCACCAGTTCGCTGTCATCAACTTCGGCAGCCTCACCGGCTTGTGCTGCGCTGTCGGCCGCATTTCCTGCCAACTCAGATTGTACCAACGTCTCAGGGCGCATTAGGTTCCCTTTTTTGGGTCTTCTGGAGCAACTTTATTCACTATCGCCGGTCGTAGATATTCGCCGCAAGTGTGGCAGTTTCCTTCAATATGGCCACATTTCTGCTCACAGTGTCACAACCGCCCGTGGTCGTGCGCCCATTGCTGTACCGCCCGGGCACATTCGTCGGGGACCTCAATGCTGCCGATACGCACGGGATTCGGACCGCCCGGACCGTGCGAATCGGTCCCACCGGTCACTATCAGGCCCCGGCTCATAGCCATCTGCCGGTACTTTTCAACATCAGCAGCACTGTGGTTAACGTGGTAGGCCTCTACCCCGCCAAGCCCATAGCCCAGTAGCTGGTCAATTATCCCGTCCCGTTTCACCAGACCCGGATGGGCCAGCACCGCCAGGCCTCCCGCCGCCCTGATCTGCTCCACCGCCTCCTCAGGGGTCAACTTGTAGCGCGGCACATATGCCGGCCGGCCACGACGCAAGTAGCGCGCGAATGCCTCATTCTGGCTGCCAACACATCCCGCCTCAACCAAGGCAGCAGCAACGTGCGGGCGACCTACACTGCCTGCTCCCGCCTGAGCACGAACCGCCTCATAGCTGATGCTTACCCCGAGTTGGTCGAGCTTGTCCACCATCTTGCGAGCGCGTTCCTGACGATTTTCCCGAATGCGGTACAACAGCGCCAGCAGCGTCGCATCGCGATAGTCAATGTAGTAGCCGAGGATGTGCACCTCGGTATCCTCCACATCTGTGCTTATCTCCACCGCCGGCAAGACCGCCAGGCCGGTGCACTCGGCAGCCGCCAGCGCGGGCTCAATGCCGTCCACAGTATCGTGGTCAGTGATGGCGATGGCGCTGAGCCCGATGCGTATGGCCTCAGCGACGATCTCCTCCGGCGTCAAGGTTCCGTCAGACGCGGTCGAATGAATGTGCAGATCAACTGCCATTGTGTGATTTGGCTTCCTTGCAAGGTAATTACCAGCGTTGTACGATGTCGCGTACCTGTGTGCAGATATCCTCGTCCTGTTTGAAAAAGCAATCATCGGGTAGGGTAAGCTTCTCCTTCGACTAGCTCCCTTCGGGTCTGAGCCTCACTCTTCGACAGGCTCAGAGTGTAGTGAGCTTGTCGAACTACAGGGTCGAAGACAGGATGGTGAGCCTGTCGAACCACAGCTTGCCCGAGGTCAGCGCTGCCCCTGCGAGGGGATGAGCGCGCGGCCCAGGACAATCGCGCCTCGCTTGTCGAGGGGTTGGTTACCGTCACCACAACTGGGAGACTGCACGCAGTTAGGGCACCCCGCCTCGCAGGGGCAGGTCTCGATGGTCTCCACAGTCGCGGCTATCAGCTCCTCAATACGTTCATAGGCAGCCTCGCAGATGCCCACACCGCCCGGATAGCCATCATACACTAGAATGCTGGGCGCGCCGGTATCTTGGTGCGAATGGTGTGAAACCCCGCCCACATCGTGAGGGTCGCACGAGGCGAACAGGGGCAGCAGACCAATCAAGGCATGCTCCAGGGCGTGGAGGCTGCCCATCACATCGCACTTCTCCTCAGCTAGCGCCTTCAACTCCTGCTCGCCGATGGTTACCCACGCGCCGATGGTCTCAAACGTCCGTGGCGGGAGGTCCAGCGGCTCCTGGCCCAGCTCCTGCTCGGTGACCTGCCGGAGCTTGCGGTAGCCCGCCACCGTCGTGTGCACGGAAAGCTCCCCCAGGTGGGCATTCGCCGTGTCGGACAGCGGGCGGCTAGTATCCCCAGACAGCACCCGCACCTCCGACATCACCAGCGGCTGTGTGTAGTAGCGAGCGCGCGTCGGCCTGACATAGGCGATGCGAGCTTCCGTGTCGAGCTTCGTCACCAAGTAGCTGTCGCCACCATGCAGGTAAATGGCTCCCGGATGCACCATCATAAACGCTGAGGCCTCGTCCATAGTGCCCAGCAATTCGTCGCTCTTCTCCCTGACGATGTCATAGCCAGCCCCCGAGGCGCTGCGGATGCTGAACTGACCAGCCGGGTACAGGTCGGCATCTATCCAATACCACTTCGTGCGCTTGGTGACATAGCCGTGCTCGACGAGGAGCTCCAGAATCGGCTCCATCTGGGGGCCGAAGAGCACCTCGTCCGCCTCGATTAGCGGCAACTCATAAGAGGCGCACATCAGATGCGCCGCCACAACGAACTTGTTGTAGGGGTCAATCAGCACGCGCTCCACTGAGCGGTCCAGGATGTACTCGGGATGCTCCATCAGGTAGTGGTGAATCCCGCCGGGCAGCGCGATCAAAGCCGCCAGAGAATCCTGCAGACCCCGGCCAGCGCGGCCAGCCTGCTGCCAGGTCGAAGCAACGGAGCCGGGATAGCCCACCATCAACGCTGCATCCAGGCCGCCGATGTCCACGCCCAACTCTAACGCGGTGGTAGAGACCACGCCCAGCAGCTTGCCATCGAAGAGCTGGTTTTCAATGGCGCGGCGCTCCGCCGGCAGGTAGCCGCCCCGATAGGCCATCAGCTTGGCCGCCAGCTCAGCGTCCCCCAGCTTGTCGCGTGTATAGCGCAGGATGAGTTCAGCCTGGCTGCGTGCCAGCGTAAATGTGATGGTGCGAATCTCCCTGCGCAGCAGGCGGGCCATCAGGTCGGCGGCCTCCTGGTTGGCGCTGCGCCGCCGGTCGCGGCGACGCTGCATCAGCGGCGGCCGCCACATCACAAAAGTACGCCTGCCAGCCGGCGAGCCGTCATCATCCACTACCTTGAACTCCAGCCCTGTCAGCTTCTCACATAGCTCGGCCGGATTCCCGATCGTCGCCGAACAGCAGATGAACTGGGGATTGGTCCCATAGTGGCGGGCGATGCGCCGCAGGCGCCGCACAACGTTGGCAGCGTGCGAGCCAAACACGCCCCGGTAGGTGTGAACCTCATCCAGCACCACGAACTTGAGATTGCGGAAGAAGTCGGCCCAGGTGTGATGATAGGGCAGGATCCCAACGTGCAGCATATCAGGATTGGTCAGCACCACCTGCGCGCTCTTCTTGATGCGACGGCGTTGGGCGGACGGCGTGTCACCGTCGTAGGTCTCGGCAGTGAATACCGTGCCGGCCCCAAAATCCGCCAGCTTACGCAACTGGTCCTGGGCCAGGGCCTTTGTGGGATAGATCAGCAAAGCCCGGTTAGTGCCGCGTTCGTAGAGGCTTTGGGCGACGGGGATGGTGAAGCAGAGCGTCTTGCCACTAGCCGTCCCAGCCACCACAGCCACATTCTCGCCGCTAAAGGCAGCTTCGATGGCCTCTGTCTGGTGGCTGTAAAGCTGCGTGATGCCCAGGTCATCCAGGATTGCCTGCACCTCGGGGTGCAGCTCTGCTTGCAGGGCGCCATAGCGAGCCTCACAGGCCGGAAGCTCCGCCCGGTGTGCGATCTGGCCCCCATAGTCCGGATCAGCCTCAATTTCGTCCAGGAAAACATTGAAGTCCATAGTGCGTCGCTCGTACGACAGGCATCCTTCGTAGGGGCGTGATTCATCACGCCCACATGCAACAGAACCCACAGGGCGCGATGAATCGCGCCCCTACACACCCTCGTCGTCCCCTGTCTCCGCCCCGTCTGTGCGATAGAACGCCTCCCAATCCTGCTCATCCTCGCTCTCCGCATCCTCTGCCTCCACCGGCCCCAAGCCCTCGCCAGCGGGTTCAGGAGCCTGGCGCTTCTCCACAATCTTCACCAAAAAAATGCTCAACCCGTACAGCAACACCAAGGGCGCAGCCATAAAGGTCATGGTGAACGGGTCTATGGTGGGGGTCACGATAGCGGCGAGGATGAAGATGCCGACTACCGCGTGCCGCCACCAGTTTATCAGCCAGCGCGAATTGATGATCCCTACGCGGCCCAGGAACATCAGCACCAGCGGCAGCTCGAACGACAGGCCAAATACAATCAACAGACGTAGAAGGAAATAGAGGTACGGCTGTAGGGTGAGTTCAACATCAACGCCCATGCTCTGGTTTATGCGAAAGAAAAACTCGAACGCGCGGGGAGATATGAAGTAGCAGAATACCACTCCACCTACAAATAGTCCCACAGCAGAGGGTAACATAAACACCACGTAGCGCTTCTCGTGGCGCTCCAGAGCCGGCTCGACGAACAGCCATAGCTCCATAAACCACAGCGGCGACGAGATGACCAGCCCTGCCACAAACGCAATCACCATCATCAGCACCAAGCCGCCAGCCGGCTCGAAGATGCGGAAGGGCAGCTCAATGCCCACGCGGTCAGCCGCAATATGGGCCGGGTGCTGCAGGATGGTCAGCAGGTCGCTACGGAAGACCCATCCCGCAATCATCCCGCCGATTATGTACAGGAGGGAGCGACCAATCCGCCCCCGCAGCTCCTCAAGATGCTCGAAGAAGGTGGCCTCTCTGTTTGTGCGTGGGCTAGGCATAATGATCTATGGATACGGACCGGTGTTGCGCCACACTCACCACCAGGGTAGGGCAAGCTTCCAGCTTGCCTGTAGCTCGCGTAGGCAGAGACGACTGCGCTACCTGAACGACCGCACGCACGATGCCTACGCCACGTGGCAATGTATGCCAAAAGACCCCCATCGCCGAGATGATGGAGGCCTGCGGTGAGCCATGTCAGCGGAACTGCCGCTTACACGATTGTGACTTCGGTCTCCTTGTCGAAGACGTGGCACTTGGCAACATCTAAGACCACCTCCAGCGGTTCATCTTCGCGGGCAGAGGTGGCACTGTCCACGCTGGCGACTAATTCGTCCTCACCGCTACGCAGGTAGAGAATCGCTTCGGCCCCCATCGGTTCCACGACCTCTACCTCTACAGTTATGACGCTGCCGGAATTCGCGTCGTCCAGCGGCGAGTGCTGCCGCTCATAGATATCACTGGGTCGGACGCCAAAGACTACCGGCTCGCCCTGGTATTCCTGAAGCGGGTCCACACGCTCGGCCGGCAGCTTGACCCGAAAGTCGCCGGTGTCCACATACAGGTCACTATTCTGGCCGTCAATGGTGGCGTCCAGGAAGTTCATTGATGGACTGCCAATAAAACCAGCCACAAAGCGGTTTGCCGGCCTGTCATAGAGGCCCAGCGGCTCGTCCACTTGCTGGATGCAGCCGTCACGCATCACAGCGATGCGGTCGCCCATCGTCATAGCTTCCATCTGGTCGTGCGTCACGTAGATGGTGGTGATGCCGAGGCGGCGGTGCAGCTTGATAAGCTCGGTGCGGGTCTGGGTGCGGAGCTTTGCGTCGAGGTTGGAGAGCGGCTCGTCCATCAGGAAGGCAGCCGGCTCGCGCACAATCGCTCGGCCCACCGCTACGCGCTGACGCTGGCCACCGGAAAGCTCTCGAGGCCGTCTATCCAGTAAGTTCTCGATGTCAAGCAGGTCAGCGGCCCGCTGCACACGCTGCTCCATCTCTTCGCGCTTGACCTTGCTCATTTTCAGGGCAAAGCCCATATTGTCAAAGACCGTCATATGCGGGTAGAGGGCGTAATTCTGGAAGACCATCGCGATGTCGCGGTCCTTGGGGGAGAGATCATTGACCATCCGCTCCCCAATCCAGATCTCGCCCTCGGTGGCTTCCTCCAGGCCCGCGATCATCCGCAGAATCGTGGTCTTCCCGCAGCCGCTAGGGCCCACAAGCACCAAAAACTCGCGGTCGTTGACATCCAGACTGATATTATTGACGGCGACAACGTCGCCGAACCTCTTCGTTAGTCCCACCATCCGTACGCCGGCCATGCGTCCTGACCTCGCAATCCGAACAACACAAGCCAGCAACCAATCCGAGCAACAGCCCTGCCTCCCCGTGATAGCTGCTGGCCTCACCCAAAATTATAGGCCAGACAGCCCACCGCTGTCAATCCTCAACGCGGTCTGGGGCCCCTCATTGGGGTATCTGGTAGTTGGGCGACTCCTCGGTGATAATAATGTCGTGGGGATGGCTCTCACGCAGCCCGGAGGCCGAAATGCGATAAAAACTCGTCTTAGTCTTGAGTTCTTCGATGTTATGCACTCCGCAATAGCCCATCCCTGCCCGCAGGCCACCCACCAGTTGCTGCACAACACCTGATAGCGGTCCCTTGTGTGGAACGCGCCCCTCCAGCCCCTCAGGCACCAGCTTCTCCGCCTCCATATCCTCCTGTCCATAGCGGTCACGGCTGCTGTGGCCCTCGCTCATCGCCGCCAGCGACCCCATCCCCCGGTACTCCTTGTATGTGCGCCCGCGATACAGCACCGTCTCGCCAGGGCTCTCCTCAGTACCCGCAAACAGAGCGCCGATCATCACCACATCGGCCCCGGCTGCGATAGCCTTGGTGATATCACCGGAGTACTTCACTCCGCCGTCGGCAATGATTGGCACGTCATGCTCAGCGGCCGCTGCCGTGCAGTCAAGAATCGCCGTTATCTGCGGCACCCCAGCACCGGCCACAACCCGCGTGGTGCAGATGGAACCCGGCCCCATCCCCACCTTTACAGCAGCTACCCCGGCTGCGATAAGGTCTCTGCAGCCCTCGGCAGTGCCTACATTCCCCCCGATTATCGGCATATCCGGCAGATGCTCTTTGAGCTTTGAAATCATATTCAGAACACCACTACTATGGCCGTGGGCGGTGTCCACCACCAAAGCATCCACGCCGCGCTCGGCCAGAGCACTAGCCCGGTCGAGACTATCAGCCGCCACACCAACAGCGGCAGCAACTCTTAGGCGGCCCAACTCGTCCTTGGAAGCATCCGGATAGCGCTGAATCTTCTCAATGTCCTTGATAGTGATTAGTCCCAGCAGCGTCATATCCTCGTCAACCACCGGCAGCTTCTCGATGCGGTGCTCGTGGAGGATGCGCTTGGCCTCCTCCAGAGTCGTACCCTCGCCGGTGGTAATGAGGCCAGTGGCGGTCATCGCCTCAGACACCGGCTTGTCCAATTCAGTCTCAAATCGCAGGTCGCGGTTGGTTAGGATGCCGACCAGCTTGCCGTCCTGCGTGATGGGCAGACCGGAGATGTGGTATCGGCTCATCAGTTCCAGCGCCTCACGCACCGCAGCCTCCGGGGCTAGCGTGACCGGGTCAACAATCATCCCGCTCTCCGAACGCTTGACCCGATCCACCTCCAGAGCCTGTTGCTCAATGCTCATGTTTTTGTGGATTACCCCGATGCCGCCCTCGCGGGCGATGGCGATAGCCAGACGCGCCTCAGTCACCATGTCCATCGCCGCGCTGGCCAGTGGGATGTGCAGGCGGATGTCACTGGTCAGGCGCGTTGATATGTCCACCTGCGCCGGCAGCACATCCGACTTGGCCGGCACCAAGAGCACGTCATCAAGTGAGAGTCCCTCATGCTCAAATCTGTCAGACACGGCTGCTCACCCCTCACGTCCGCGTAGTCAGCTTGCCCCTGCTCATCACTCCTGAATGCATACACCGGCCCACATTAACTCTTCAAAATCCCACGGGCGGTTGAGGAACGCGAACAGGTGCGGGTTCTCCCTGCAGGCCAGATACATCGGCTCATCTTTCACCAGCCCCAGTTCCGGCACTTCCTTGGGTACTGCATATCGCAACTCCGGCACGTCCTGCGTGTAGGTCTCGTTGGGAATAAACTTGGGACTGCCGTCCTCTTCAATCAGATAGTGGGCGAACCCATGGCAGGCCTCGGTTGAGCCATAAAAGGAACTGAAGTCATCACTGACCCAGTTGACCATCATCAGCGGCTCGTCGCCGGTGATTATGGTAACGTGCCCATAGTCAGGTGGCATAATCGCCTTATCACCGGGGCCAGCGGCCATTGCAATGACATCCAGCACCTTTACCTCGCCGGGGCCGGCTTGATAGTCATCAACCCTCTGCATTAGGAACACAGCCTCGCCATAGATCACCTCATAGACCTCGGGGTAGCCAATGCCACCCTCAAAGACCGGCGGATGGTAGTGGCCGGAGGTCTTCATATACTCCCGGCCCAGCATTCCCGGCACAAAGCAACTCATATCGTAGCGCAGGCGGTGCTTGCCCAGCAGGAGATCGCGATCGCCCTTCGCAAACAGATACCGATACATCCAGTACAGACACTCCGGGCCCTCCGCCTCCTGGTCAAGCAGCAGGGGCCGCAGGGCCTCCAGTTCACGTGTTCCACAGAGCGGGTCGGCAATCCCCTTGCCAAAGCTTACCTGCATAGTGTCGGGGTCAAACTTGATGGGAAGTCCACAAATCGCGCTAAGATCCTCCATCTGAAACGTCCTCCTGATTCAAAGCCGGGCCGAGGACACCGAGAGCCACAAACGCAGCGGCTGCCGCGCCGATTACTCCGGCATCGTAGCCCAGTTGGGCTGGCGCCAATCTCGTGTCCTTAGCCACAGATGGCGTAGCATACGCTCTGAAGGCCTCCTCCAGCGGTCTCATAAAGGGCACACCCATCTCAGGCACCCCACCACCAACCACAACTACATCCGGGTCCAAGACGTTGGCCACCCCCGCGATGCCCAGGCCCAACCACCTGGCCGCCTCCGTCACCACCTCCTGAGCCAGAGCATCACCCGCCACAGCCGCCTCCCCCACCGCCTTGCCGGTGAGCTGGTCGGGCGCAAACTCCCGCAAGCTGCTAGGAGTCGTGACATCGGATGTCAGGCGCTCGCGCGCTCTGCTCCCAATGGCGTCGCCCGAGGCGAGTGACTCAACGCACCCGCGCTTGCCGCAGGTGCAAAGGGGCCCATCGTCCGGTTTGACAACCACGTGCCCGATTTCGCCAGCATTGCTGTGAGCACCTTTGTAGATGCGCCCCCCCTATTATAACAGCCCCGCCCACTCCGGTGCCAACATTGACGTAAAAAACGCTGTCGGCACCACGCCCTGCCCCATAGAGGGCCTCGCCAAGTCCGCCCGCATTTGCGTCATTCTCCAGCGTCACCGGGTAGCGCAAAGCGTTCAGCAAAGAGCCGATCCAGTTCCATGCCTGCCCCGCCCTCCACGTGATGGGAGCGCCCAATTGTGCCAGTTGTGCCATCTACCGGGCCGCCAAAGCCGATCCCAATGCCAGCTACGTCGCCCTCAGACTCGGCAAGACAACTAGCCACAAGAGGGTACAGCCTGTCAAGAGTCACCGGCGCGCCTTGCGCTTTAGGGGTGGCCTCCCGCAACAGGTTAAGTATGGCACCGTCGGCAGCCGCCAGCGCCACCGAAAGCCGCGTATTACCGACATCAACGCCGATCGCCAGGGGCCCCTTGCAGAATACTCCCCCCACGGATAGCCCTTACCGGGTAAAGGCCGCCTCGATGAGGTCGCAGAGGATGTGGCCAATGGTAATGTGCGTCTCCTGAATACGCGGTGTCTCATCGGACGGCACCCTAAGGCATAACTCTACACTATCTGCCAGCCTGCCACCAGAGGCGCCTGTCATTCCGATGCAGCGTACCCCTAGCTCCCGGGCGCGCTCAGCCGCCCGGATGACATTCTCAGCCTCGCCGCTGGTGCTAATGGCCACCAAGACATCACCACTGCGCAGCAGACCCTCTACCTGGCGCTCGAAGATGCGCTCGAAGCCATAGTCGTTGCCAACAGCGGTGAGGATAGAGCTGTCTGCGGTGAAAGCGATCGCAGCTAGAGCCTCGCGCTCCCGCCGGAAGCGCCCAACTAGTTCGCCGGCAATGTGCTGGGCGTCGGCCGCGCTCCCACCGTTGCCGCAGAAGGCTACCTTGCCCCCGGCTCTCAAAGCATCAATAATCAATCGGGCCGCCTTCTCGATGGCATCTGCCATCTCGTCTGCGGCCCGCTGTTTGGTCTGGGCACTAGCCTGCAGACTCCGTATAATGACCTCTCTCATCTCCGTCACCTGGTTGTCTGTTGAAATCTGGTCCCGCGCTCCACAGGCCGGTTTTCCCCGTCTAAGCCCGTGTCGCCTTCACCCGGAAAAGGCGGCACGCCACTCGCGACGGTGCGTTGCGCAAGCCTGCGGGCAATTTGCACGGCCGAGATTGGGTTTCCGTGAGCAGGGAGGAACGTATGAACATCCATCCGCAACAGGGCCCTCCAACTCTCGTACACAGTGCCCTCATCGTCACCGAAATGGCAGACCAGGTCTCGACCGACCAGCCAGTGGCTCGTCATCAGGTCGCCGACGCACGCCGTGCCCGTGTCCTGTACCACTGACACGGAGCCAACAGTGTGTCCTGGCGTAGGAACCACTGTCACCGCAAATCCGTACTCCTTGGGCAAAGAGAGGTCGGAGGACACGTGGTCGCCGGCGACTGGCTTGAAGCCAAACAGCCACGGCACCCGCCGGCCGATCGGTGAGAGCACCTTGCCTACGCGGTCTAGACCTGGTGGTATCACCGTCTTGCCCTCGCGCAGGATCTCCGCCTCCTTCACATGTGCAACTACAGGACAGCCACAGTCAGATTGAATCGCGTGTAGATTGCCGACGTGGTCAAAGTGAGCGTGGGTGACGACTATCAGCTTGATCTGGTCTGGCCGGATGCCCTGCCGCGCCAAGGCTGCAGCGAACATACGGTACTGCCCCCTCGCACCAGCGTCAACCAACAAGTAGCCGCTCCTGTCGCCGAGCAGGTGGTAGTTGCACAGAGGGAGTGAGATTGTCAGCACTTCGTCAGTCAGATTGCCCTGCAAGAGATGACCCAACCTCCCTCACTCTCTACCCATGTTTTCCAACTGTAGTCAGCATCCGACAGCCTCATCGAGTATAATCAGGAAGTCACTTTGCTAGCCTTCGCCGGGCACCGTCATGTGGCCTTCACGCAGGCAATCCCTCCTGCGCGTGACGCCGAGTACCGTTGAGGGAGTCAGCTAGTTCGCTGTATTGGCTGCTGTTCCTGCCGGAATGTGGCGTCATGCTGACTACCCGGCAGTCAAGCTAGACCATCGCAGGTAGATGGCTCTTCCCCGGGCCCGAAGGAGCATGTCAGGCAACAAAAAAGCCGCTGGCTGCCTGCCTGCGGCTCAGAGGAGGGCTTGGAGCGATGAACCGATTGACTACCCGTTGGCGTGGCGGATTTGGTCAGTTGTCACCGTGTGTGGGGCCGAAGTTGGCCATCACCTGCCCCAGCCAGTAATCGCCATTGTCATTGACAGCAATGCCCACTCCAATCCGGCGCAGGTCCGGTCTGAGAATGTTCTGGGAGTGGTGGGGGCTTGCCAACAGGTCTGCGTGGGTCCGCTCAATGTTATGGACTGTCAGTGAATACCGGGTGCCCCAGCGTCTGGCCAGGTTCTCGGCCAGCAGCCGTGGGCGGAACGGATAGACCTGACCAAAGCGCTCTACTACGTTGTGGCGGCCCGGCGTTGGTGAGTAATGACTCCAGAAGCTGCGGTCGCGCATCTCCTCACAGTGCCCGCGTGCCACGGTATTCATATCCGGCTCAACCAGCAGCACACACACGTTGTGCTGCCTACGTGACTCATTGGTCAGCCAAATGCCCCGGGCCTCGCATTCGGCCATCAGCATAACCGTCTGGGGGATGTTCTTGCTGTCAGTGGGGTCGTAGCCCATCGAGTTGAGACTGAGCCACTTGTACTCCTGACAGGCCCTTTGCTCATCGCCAAGATACTGATAGGCCCTTGCTAGGTGCTGATGAGGGGCTGCCCACTGCGGGCGGGTACCCACCGCCTGCTGCAGCAAGTCCACAGCCGCCGCGTAGTTGCCCGCCGCAACCGCCTGGACCCCCTTGGTTACAAGCGCCTCGGGCTTGTCTGCCGGCTTGGGCGCCGCATGTGAACAGACAGCAACCAGCAACAAACTCACCAAAAGCGCACAACGGCTGATGGACAGACTTGGCCGCCATCCTGCTGGAAGTGGCCACTGCTTCATTACCGATCCCGCCATCTCCCCCCACTGTCTTGATATAATCTTGATGCTATGCTGATTATACCCAGACGCTAAGGGAAATGTAACATCTTTTTGTCATTTCCACCTAGTTTTTCGGCGGGGTACGGAGACTACCTAAGGAATCGCAGCCACAAATAGATGCTAGCAATGACAATGGACTGTAACGTGAGGGGAATGCCATACTTGAGGTAGCGCTTGAAGCTGATGGGATATCCTGAACGCTCGGCAAAGCCTGCTACTACAACATTCGCCGCCGCCCCGATTATCGTGAAGTTCCCCCCCAGGCACGCGCCCAGCGACAGCGCCCACCATAGAGGTATCACGTTGATAGCGTATTCCCTCGCCAGGCTGTGAATCATCGGGATGATCATGGCTGTGTAGGGAATGTTGTCCACAATCGCTGACAGCCCCGCAGACATCCAGACCAGCCCCAAGCTCATTGCGACAATGCTGCCACCTGTCAACTCCAGCAGCCAAGCTGAGACTGCCCCGATTACGCCTGTCTTCACTAAAGCTGCCACCATAATAAAGAGCCCGATAAAGAAGAATATGGTTGGCCACTCGACCTCGCGGAAGATCTCGTCAGGCTTTTCAGGGTGCAGCAGCAACAACAGCGCTGCGCCGGAGAGGGCAATCGTAGCTGGCTCCAATCCCAAATAGCCATGAATTGTGAAGCCGAATAGCGTCAGGAAGACAACCACTAGGCTCTTGCGAAGCAATACGTGGTCGGTGATGGCCTTGCTTTCGTCGAACGCCATAACCGTGGCCCGCTGCTCGTCCGTGACACGCACACGCCGATTGAGAACCAAGCCTAAATTGAGCAGCACAACGATCATCACAATAATAGCCACCGGCCCGTCCACTTTCAGGAAGTCCATGAAGCTCAGCCCCGCAGCCGAACCGATGAGTATATTGGGCGGGTCCCCCACAAGCGTGGCAGTGCCGCCAATGTTGGATGAGATGATCACGGCAATCAGGAAGGGGACTGGATCAACCTCGAGTGAGCGGCAAATCAGGATCATAACCGGCGCTATCAGCAGGACCGTCGTGACGTTGTCCAGGCCGGCCGAAGTCACCGCCGTGACCAGGCAGAGCAGGATCATTATGCGCACAGGATAGCCCTGGCCCCACTTGGCGCACTTGATAGCCAGCCATTCAAAGACGCCGGTGCGGCGCGTGATGTTGACTATCACCATCATCCCGATAAGCAGTAGGATGGTGTTCCAGTCAACACCCTCAATGTGTAACCCGGCCTCTTCATCAATCAAACCGTGCAGGGCCGTGTGCTGGTCAATGATGCCCAGCAGCAGCATCAAGGCGGCGCCCGCAAGCGCCGCCTTGGCCTTGTGTATCCGCTCGGTGGCGATCAAGGCATAGACAACTACGAAAATAACGACTGACAGGACTGCTACGGATGTCATTGCGACTGCTCGATTCCCAGCTTGGGGTGGACCAGCGCTCGCACGAGATCACGCCGGCTGACTATGCCAACCAACTTCCCCTCGCGAACTACAATGACGCTAGGCAGACTCTGCGAAAGCATTATGTGCGCGACCTCGGCTATGCGCATATCCTCGGTGACCGTCTGCAGAGTCTCGTGCTCCATGATGTCCTGGACCCTAATATCGCCCAGGTTGTCCAGGTCCGGCGTGGGAAAATCATAGGTCTCCGGCAGAAAGCTCAGGTCTGCGATCTCGTCCGTATAGCCAGGGAGCATGATGCGCAGCAGTACTGACTCAGACACTATCCCCAGCACTGTGCTCTCAGCATCCACCACCGGTAGCGACCGGTGGCGCCAGGTCTCCATCAACTGCGCAGCCTCCCGCAGCGTGGTGTCCGGATGCACCGTTACAACGTCCGTCTGCATGATGTCCTTGACCATTATCTGCGCTCCAGTCAACAGAAGCCCAAGAACTACGACTCGGATTGCGTAACTTAGCACTGTTAGACCTTCTGTGGCTTGCCTGTCTGAGCGGCCTCGCGCGCGCGCAGGCAGACCTCCGTTATGCGCCAGACATCCTCGGCCGGAGCTACGCATTCCGTCTCACCGCGCAATGCCCGCACATAGTTGACAAACTGTGGCTCTACCTCCGGAGCCTCAAGGCCGGTTGGCGGCTGCTCGTGGGTGATAAGCTCCAGAAACTCCCCACCCATGCGCGTCTCCACCACCCCCTGGCTGCCAGCCACCCGCAGGCGATCATCGCCATGCGTGGGGGCCGCGGCCGGGCGGCAGAAGTCTACCCGCGCCGAGGCCGAGCCGCCATTATCCAGCAGCGCGAGCACCGTGGCGTTGTTCTCCATATCCCGGTAGTCCGGCCTGCCGATATTACTCTGATACGCCATCACTTCCGTAATCTTCAGGCC
>JALGTI010000349.1 GCA_029821455.1 Candidatus Zipacnadia bacterium
CCCGATTGACCGCTCGGAATGTAAGTGCGAAACTCAGTGCGTAGGCGGCAAGAGCTTTATGATGGGTGTGGTGCTGGAGGGGATGTGGGCCTACTATGAGGTGACAGGCAGCCATAAGGCACGGGAGGTCATCGAGCGCGGCGCCCACTGGCTGGCCGACTATATGTGGGTGGAGGCTGACAAGGGCTACAAGTATTCATCCTGCAAGGCCCAGACCACGGGCCGCAATGGGGACCTGATGGAGCTGATGGGGATGGGCCACGCGTGGGAGCTCACAGGACGGGAAGATTATCTCCTGCAGCCACTCAAGCAGCTCGCTGAATACGGCGAGCACCTACCCGACCAGCATGTTCCTATCGGTGGTCAGTCGCGCGTTGGGTTCAGGCTGGCAGCATTGGGCCCGCGAGGGGAAGCTGCCGCCGGATGTGGGCAAGCCTCAGCAGCGTGGTGAAGTACGCGTCCGCGCCCCCCGGGCAAATCGTGGCGGATGATGCGGTCCCTTTTCGTCTGACGCTGAAGGCTCCGGAAGCGAGGAAACTCGGCACGCCCAGCGCCCTGACTCTGACAGCTATTGAGGCCACGACTGGTGAGCACGTTGGGAGCCTGCAGCTTGCGATCCCACCGCTTCAACCCCGGCAGCCGCATTTCGTCCGCGATGAGATAGCATTGACTGCCGCTGTGCCAGGCAGGCGCGTCATCGAGGCTCCATTGCGCAGTACAGCGGACTACTCCGCCCCGCCGTGGTCGAGGAAAAGCTGTTCGACCTCGGCGTGGGCCGCCTCAAGGGGCAAGTTTGCCCAGATTTCCAATCCCGCCCTGGCCGCTTCCAGAGGCGTTTCGCCTCGGTTGTCCCTAGCGTTCACCGCCGCACCTCGCTGGAGCAGCACTTCGGCTGCCGCCACCTCGCCGTAAAAGGCCGCCCAGTGCAGCGGGGTCATGCCGAATACGCTATCCTTCGCGTCAATCTCGGCACCCCGATCCAGTAGCAGCTCAACTACCTCTACGTGCCCATTCTGAGCCGCCCAGTGCAGCGGGGTCACACCATCATCGTTCTTTGCGTTTACGTCAGCCCCCTGCTCCAGTAGCAGCTCCGTCACTTCTTCACGCGCCTTAGCGGCGGCCAAGTGTAGTGGTGTCTGGCCCCGCTTGTCCGTTGCATTGACCTGCGCGCCACCAGCCAGCAGCGCCTCTGCCTGCGCTGTCTGGCCATCGTATGCCGCCACGTGGAGGGGTGTCCTCTCGAAGCGTTCATGGTCCACAGCAGCACGTTGCCGGTCCGCCTCGTGTTGTCGTTCACCGATGGGGGCAGCGAACCCGCCCGCGATTGGCAGGCGGGCAGCCTGGCTTGCCTCAGGAGCCTCCTGGCCTTGGGCACGGACCACCTGTACGCGGACTAGGCCTGCTGCGACAATCACACAGACCGCGCAAACTGCGAGTAAAACCTTCGTGCGTGTAGACAGTTGCATCGTTGGCACCTTCCTTTCAGTTAGTATGCGCTTGACACGTCGAATCAGGGCCTTGCCCTGGTACGCACAGGCTAAGTTGCGGGCTGACACGGCCACCTCCGCCCACTGCACCAGCATGCCAGCGTAGTCCTTGGCGTGACCTGTGAGGCCCACCGCCCAGTCGTCGCAAGCCTCTTCGGCGGAAGCGCGTAGCTTCCGGCCAATGAGCCACACAAAGGGGTGCCACCAGCACAGCGCCCGCGTAAGTCTCGCAACCCACTGCACGGCCACATCGCCTCGGCGGATATGGGCCAGCTCGTGCACGATGACCGCATCACAACTAGGGTCCCCTGCTGAGAAGCCTGAGGGTAGCAGCACTACGGGCGCTCGCCAGCCCACAACGGTCGGTACGGTGACAGTGCCGGACGCGGCCAATGCGGGCGCCTTCTGCAGCCCGATCTCAGCCGCCCAGCCAGCGACACGTTCCAAAAGAACTGGATCGCCTGTGACCGAACTCTGATATAAGAGCCTGCGGACAGCGTGCAGGTCCCTTAGGAGAAGCGCCCCGCCGACCACGGCGCCGGCCGCCCACAGCAAGAGCAGCAGGCCGCCCGGTCGCACTCGAGGTGCGGGTGCAACAGAGGGGATGGCGGATACACGGTCGGACCCGTTGTCCTGCGGCGTGGGTAGCTCAACTCCAGGGCTTTGCTGCAATAAGGGCGGCACGGAGACCTGCAGAGTCAAAGGACTTACCTGCAGCCAGCCACTCACAAGCACGATGGCCGGCGCGAGCCAGAACGCCGTGAGCGCGATCCGCCAAAGGGCGTGTCTGAACGGCGCGGGCCTGGCGAGGAGGGTGGTCATCCATATCACGATGGTGATCGCGGTCGTCACGACCACCCCGTGCAGGAGCACCTCACTGTCCATCATCGGACACCTCCTGGGCCGTGATCAGCGCCTTCAGTTCGCTGAGTACCTCCGGCGTCACGGCATCCACATCCAGGAGCGCCGCCACAAGGTCACGTGCCGAGCCACCGAAGACCCGCTCGAGCACGTCGCACAGGACCCGCCCTCTCACCTGTGTTGCGTCTACCGTGGGCCGGAATATGTACGTGCGGTCGCAGGTGCGATGCTCTACGAGGCCCTTCTGTTCGAGAGTGCGGAGTACAGTGAGCACGGTGGTGTACCGAGGGCGCTGCTCTTCAGAGAACCGATCACATACATCATAAACGTTGCCCTCACCAAGTTCGCAGAGTGCATCCAAGACAGCCAGTTGTAGTTCGCCGATACCAGTTATCCGGTTGCTTCTGGTTCCTGCCAAGGTGCATCATCCTCCCATGTAGTATTATATGACTAATACTATACACGCCAATCACAAGCGTGTCAAGGCTATCCTCCCCGAAAAAGGATCTCGCCTCAGTCCCTGGCCGTTCGAGATGTCCGAGGTCTTCTTCGTAAATACCCAATTCTCTGTGTGCATGTGAGGTAGATCAGGGCATAGATACCCTCTTTGACTCTATGGCATGAAGACGGCGGAGCGGCACTGCGTTGGCACGGGGATCTTCTCTGGGATTGTGAATCCCGGTGTAGTATCTAATTCCCGTAAGCTTGCGACCCTCGAGAAGCTGTAGTTGGCGCTGACAAAACGTGGTGGGTAGTAGGGCAGTGGAACGCTCACTTCAGAATTGCCACCTAATACCAGGCCGTCAAACCCTTGATTTCCACCAATCAGGCTCATGCGCGAGAAGGAATCGGCGCATCACCAAGGAATCCTACAACCAATAAGAAGGTATATGGAAA
>JALGTI010000036.1 GCA_029821455.1 Candidatus Zipacnadia bacterium
GGTGCCCTCCAGCACACCAATGACATTTGGCCGGCCCGGCAGGACTTCCTGCAGAGAACAGTCAATGTGCGCTTCGCGCAGGTATTCGAGGATGAACTCGGCAACCTGCCCTTCACCAGTTTCAGTCCCGCCGGAGGGATCACTCAAGGGGTTGACGCTGGGGATTCTTACAAGCTCTCGCAGCAGGGTCAGGACATCGCTCACGAGGATTACCTCCAATCCTTCGGAGATAGCCCTTCGTCGTGGCGGGACTGCTATCCTGCCCTGGTATATGAAACGGCCCCTGCCAGAAGCAGCGGGCCATTGATGGGTTAGATTGGTCGGGGCGGCCGGATTTGAACCGGCGACCTTACGGACCCGAACCGTACGCGCTAGCCAAACTGCGCCACGCCCCGAAGTGCGGAGGGAGGGTTTCCCCGGCCATTGAGGAAATCTTAGTATGAAGACTGGATGCGTTGTGCTTGCTTGACAAGTGTGAGAAATGGCAGGCGGCGGGTCGCGGCGTCCCTTGATCACTTTCTGTCCACGAACTCTGTGCGAAAGGAGATCAGATATGATCACCATTACCAGTGACTTTGAATGTGGCAATGCCAAGAATGTTGAGCAGATAGCCGATGATCGTTATCGCCTCGAAGTTATCGGCGACAAGCCGGTCTACTGCTACTACTTCTGCTTCGATGTCAAGAATGAGGGAGAGGCGACAGAAATCGCCATCGAGGTCTGGCACGACCCGGTCATCAAAGATGTGCCCGGCTTCATCTCCCACTTCCCCACCACTATCTGGATCCGGCCCGAAGACTCGCACCGCTATCAGCCTCTCGTGCTGGGCGACTGCGAAACCCACGCCGAACATCTGGTGATTCACCTGCCCATCGCTGAGAACCAGACCATCCGCGTGACCGATGTCTGGCCATCGCCCTACACCGACACCTGCGAGTTCCTGCGAGGCCTTGCTGATGAGCGCAGCGACCGCTGTGAACTATTCACCCTCGGCCAGTCGGTCCAGGGCCGTGACATCCTCGGCATCCGCGCTGGCAACCCTGGCAAGCCGCGTGTGCTCTGCATCGCTGGCCAGCATCCTATCGAGTTCCCCGGCATCTGGGGCATGCGAGGCATCGCTGACTTCATTACCTCCCTTATCCCTGAGGCGGCTGCTTTGCGCGATGAGCTGTTGGTTGAGGTCATCCCGATGGTCAACCCGGACGGCACAGTGATGGGGCGCAACGGGTTCAATGCAGAGGATAAGGATGTGTACCTGGCCTTCGGCGATGACCCCGAGGCGGAAGAACCAGAGGCTCACGAGAGCAAGCTGCTGTGGCGCAAAGCCCTCGACGAAAAGCCGGCGCTGTGGATGAACATTCATTGCTACCTGGGCTGGCGGACTAACAGCGAGTATCCTTATGATGGCTGGTATGAGGCACCCGTCTCGCTGTTTGACGACCCCGGGCAGGCGCGGCTGTATCAGGCCCTCTGCGACACGATGCGCCTGGAGACTACAGGGCCCTCGACCCATATCACAGCGGCGGCCCACGGTGAGAACACCATCTGCTATCAACTGGCCAAGCGCTTTGACATCCCCCACGTCTTCTACGAAATAAACGGGGGCACCGCTGGGCCATACGGCGCAGGAAGGCGCGCCCTGGAGGTCTTCAAGGGGACAATGAAGACACTGTTGCATCACAGATGATGGGCCTCACCCCCGGCCCCTCTCCTTGCAGGAGAGGGGAGCATAGCACAGATTCCCCCTCCCTTCAGGGAGGGGGACAGGGGGTAGGGAGACCGTTCCCCCTCCCTCTGGGAAGCGGGCTGGGGGGTAGGTTACCAGGCGGGAAGGTTTGTGCTCTCCAGGTCGGGAATTGGAAATCAACGCTCATCAAAGGCATCCACAGAGGGATGACTATGACAAAGATCGTGGTGACTGACTACATCGAGCCTGACCTGAAGTGGGAAGAGGACGAACTAGGGAAGCTGGAGGGCGTGGAGTTTGAGTATCATCAGCTCAAGTTCGCCCCCCAGGACGAACTTATCGCTGCAGTCAGGGATGCTGACGTGATAGTGGTGAACATGTCGCCGTTTCCGGCTGAGGTCATAGAGGCCCTTGACAACTGCAAGCTAATCATCCGCCACGGGATCGGCTATGACAATGTAGACCCGGAGGCTTGCACACGCCGGGGCATCCGCCTGGCCAACATCCCCGACTACTGCGCCACCGAGGTGGCTGAGCATGCAATGGCCCTGCTGCTGGCCTGCGTGCGTAAGGTGATGCCCGGGCGGAAGCTCCTGGAGGACTGCAGTGCCGCCGGGAACTGGGACTTCACGCCGCTGGGGAAGGTCTTTCGCTTTGAGGGCAAGACCGTCGGCATCGTCGGCTGCGGTCGCATCGGTGGCCGGGTCTACCGGATGCTGGGGGGCTTTGGGGTCAAGCGGATGGTTGTGGACCCCTACATTGACAACCGCCAGATGGGGGCATTGGGCATCACCGAGACGTACACGCTGGACGAGATGCTGCCCCAGGCCGACTTTGTCACCATTCACACGCCGCTGAACGACGAGACCCGTGGAATGTTCGACGAGCCGCAGTTCAAGCTGATGAAGGAGACCGCCTACCTCATCAACACTGCGCGGGCGGGGATGATCGTCACCGCTGCCCTCATCAAGGCCTGCAAGGAGGGTTGGATTGCAGGGGCGGGTATTGACGTCTATGATCAGGAGCCGCCGCCGCCCGACCTGGAGCTGTTCGACCTGCCAAATGTAACCCTGGCCCCGCACATGGGCTGGGCCTCCGAAGAGGCGGGCTGGGCGATCCGTGTCAAGATTCTCGACGACATCCGCGCCTACTTGAGGGGAGAGCCGCCACGGTACACAGTGAACGAGGATGTGGAAGAAGTGTTGGGGGGGAAGGCGTATCGGACCTAACCCCCCGCCCCCCTTCCCTGAAGGGAAGGGGAAGTCAAGGAAAGCGGAGGCGTTAGCCCGTTCCCCCTTCCTTCAGGAAGGGGGCTAGGGGGTAGGTAACAGCGGGGTGACGCTAGCGTCACCCCCAACAAATGGCCTATCTAAGCCATTTTGGACCGATCCTATGTTGAGTTAATTCGTATACGGAGGTGAGTTATGATGCCAAGTTATGAATTACCCGGCCCCAAATCGGCCGAATATATTGCAATGTCTGAAAAGTACGAGTCACCGGGCACTACCCGCCAGGTGCCGCTCGTGTGGGAGAGTGCCCAGGGCGTGCACGTCAAAGATGTAGATGGCAACGAGTACATTGACTGGACGAGCGGTGTGCTGGTGGCCAATGTGGGCCACTGTCACCCGTACCACGTTAAGGCTATTCAGGAGGCTGCCGCTAAGCTGCTGAACTGCTATGACTTCCCAACCCCCGGCCGGGTGACGCTGGCCAAGCGGCTGGTGGAGATCACACCGGAGAACCTGGACAAGGCCTTCCTGCTCAGCACCGGCTCAGAGGCAACTGAGGCAGCGATGCGCATAGCCAAGCGCTACACGGGCAAGCATGAGATACTTAGCTTCTTTGGTGGCTTTCATGGGCGCACATGGGGCGCGATGTCAATGGCCGGCAGCCCGGGCACCAAGGGTGGTTGGGGGCCGCTGATGCCTGGCACCATCTATGGACCGTTCCCGTATTGCTATCGCTGCCCGTTCAAGAAAGAGCCTGAGACCTGCGGGATGTTCTGTATCGAGTACCTGGACACGGTGCTAAAGACCCAGTCCATTGGCGATGTTGCGGCCCTCATTATTGAGCCATACCAGGGTGGGGCGGGCTTCATCTTCCCGCCGAGGGGCTACCTGCCAGCTCTGCAGCGCTGGGCCAAAGAGCACGATATTCTCTTCATCCTCGACGAGGTGCAGTCAAGCTTTGGCCGCACTGGCAAGCTGTTTATGCTCGAGCACGAAAACCTGTCGCCCAACTTCCTGTGCCTGGGCAAGGGCCTTGCCTCTGGCGTGCCTACGGCAGCGTTGATGGCTGAAGCACGCATTATGGATATTCTCTCGTCGGGTGACTTGTCGTCAACGACAGGCGGCAATCCACTGTCGTGCGCGGCCGTTCATGCGGTGCTTGATATTATGGAGAAGGAAGACCTCCCTGGTAATGCCGCGCGTGTGGGCGCATATATCAAAGAGCGGCTCACCAACGTAATGCATGATGTCGAGGTGCTCGGCGACGTGCGCGGCCTGGGGATGGTCATCGGCCTCGAATTCGTCAATGACAAGGCCAGTAAAGAGCCGGCCCCTGACATTACCTGGGAGTTTCTCAGCCGCATGTGCTCCAACGGGGTAATCGTCGGCCGAGTGGGGATGTATGGCAACATTGTGCGCGTTGCGCCGCCCTTGGTGATGACGATGGAGGAGGCCGAGGAGAGCTGCGACATCGCGGAAAAGGTGCTGCGGTCGCTTTGATCCCCACTGGCCCGTGGGACAGGCGTCCTTGCCATCCTTGCCTGTCCCCCCAGAAAGGCCTTCCCTGCGGCTCGGCCCTTGAGAGGCCGGGCCGCTTGCCTGTCCGGGCACTTCGTGATAGACTCTACAGGCGAATGAATGTCGCGTCGTAGTCGGCAGCCGAAACGGAGACGGAGGCCGTGGCACGCAGATCCAGCAGCGATGAGGGTAGCAACGTGGCAGTCAGCTTCTGGCTGATAGTTGGCCTGATCTGTGTCGTGGGTGGGGCGCTGGCCTATCAGGCCGGCCGTTACTGGGTAACTGACTTGATCAGCGATGTGCAGGTAGATACCGGCCAGATACAACTGCCCAGCCAGGGCACAGAGGGATCGCCACCAGCGGGGCGCGCGTCGCACGAGGCCCCCGGGACCGCAGAGGTGACCGTGGAGGAGCGCGAGCCAACTGAGGCCGAGAAGCGTGAGATCGAACTGCGGACGCTGGAGCGCGAAGCTGCGCGGCAGGAGCCACAGGATGGCGCAGAACTCAATGAACGCATCGCAGTAGCAGCCGTCGAGGACGAAGGCGACTGGATGGTAGTGGCCGGCTCATTCTTGCAGAAGGCCAATGCGGACCGGGCCGCGGACAAGCTGTCCCGCAAGGGGTACGCCCCCTTCATCACCGAGTTTGAGAAGGATGGCCTCAAGTATCGGCGCGTGACGGTGGCCATATTCAGGGACCGCGAGGAGGCCGGCGAATTAGTAAGCCGCCTGGCAGAGGAGGGTATCACCGCGACCGTGGTCAAGCGCTAGCCGGTGGCTGTCGTATTGATTGCATCGGCGGCGGGGCGCTTTCCCGTCGCTGCTGATTATCTAGGACCGGTGCGGAAGATGGTAGAATGATAACTACTGGTGAATGGATAGGCTTTGGACTAGGAGTAGCCGGCGCGCTGGCGCTGGTCACTGCTATGCTGGCCAACCGCGCCGCAGCGGCCGGGCAGGAGCCATCCGTGATCCGCCACCGGATTGTGGCCATCTGGGGCTGTGTATTGGGCGCGATTGCTGCGGGGTTCGCCGCACGGATGCTGATGGGCGGCTATGGGGTGGACTTCGACGTCCGCGACGTGCGGCTGGTGGTTGGCGCATCGAAGCTGTGGCCAGCCATCCTTGCCCTGGGCATCATCTTAATACTGATGGTGATGGCGATGCGGCAGATCCGGTTGCTGACCTCTGCCAGCCTTCAACAAGCTGAAGACCAGGACTCTGAGAATGATTAGCCTCGCCATCGCGCTGTGGGCGATCGTGGGAATCGGCATACTTCTGGCCTTGTACGGGCACTTCATCGAGCCACGTAGGTTACGGCTGACGTGCAAAGCTATCACTATTCCCAATCTGCGGGAAGAACTGGAAGGGCTGACCATCGTCCACCTGTCAGACTTTCACTGCAGCCCACATTCCACCAATCTGAGCGTGGCTCAGCAAGCTGTGCAGTTGGCCGTGGAATGCGACCCAGACCTGATCGTGGTGACCGGGGACCTCGCCCACGGCAGCGGCAATCTGGAATGCGGGCTGGAGCTTCTCAGATCACTGCACGCCCGATATGGCGTGTTCGTAGTGCTCGGCAATCACGACATTGACTGGACGCTGGACAATCTCATCGCGCATCCGGACGTTGTTCACCACGGCTGGGAGCGCTGGGTGCAGGCGGTAGAAGGATTGGATGCTACGCTGCTGGAAAACGATCACCGAGTGGTGTGGATCAACGGCCGCCGGGTGGGCATCGTGGGCCTGGGGGATGCGTGTAGCCAGCGGCAGGACTTCAACCTGGCTCTCAACGGAATCGGTGATGTGGACCTACGTCTGCTGTTGAACCATAGCCCCGATATCCTCGATGCACCCCAGAGTGACTGGGCTGACCTGACGCTGTGCGGACACACCCACGGCGGACAGTGGCAGCTACCGGGCCTGGGGACGCTGTGGGCGCCGGTGTGGCGTGACTTTCGGCGCTCAGCCGGATTGCTGCGCTGTGGGGATACGCAGTGTTACGTGAGCCGAGGTGTAGGTTCGGCTGTCCAGATACGCATCAACTGCCCGCCGGAGGTTGTCTTGATAACTCTCAAGCGAGGTCCGGCCCGGGGCCGGCCCTGCCGCCGCTATGGGGAGCCGGAGGTCCCAGCAGCCTAGCTATCATGCAGGGCGCGAGGTCGAACAAGTGGGTATCTTAGACCGCATAACCAGATGGCGTTCCAGAGGCGTGCAGCCGGTCCTGACGCGTGAGCAAGCGCTGCAGGCCATTCCGATCCGTAATCCCAGCCTGGAATGGAGCGAGAACGACGACGGCGAGGTGGTGGTCGTCCTGCCCAGGCGCAAGGATGCAACCGGCAAGTTCCTGGCTTGGGCGTTCTTTGTCCCTGAATCGCGGCCGCTGGTGCTGGATCAGGTGGGCAGTTTCGTCTGGAACCTTTGCGACGGCGAGCACAGTATGGCCAGTATCGTGTCAATAATGTGCAAGGAGTACAAGCTGAACCGGCGCGAGGTGGAGCTATCGCTGAATGAGTACTTCCGGATGCTGAGCAAGCGGGGGATGATGGCGGTCGCCGTTCCCAATAGGATTCTGGAACAACTGGATGAGAAGACGCGCCGGGCATTAGGTGTAGAAGAGTTGCGGTCCGCAGAGGCCGAGGGCGACCAGCCTGCTGAGCAGAGCGACGCGGAAACAGCGGAAGAGGCCAACGAGGAGCAGGAGTAGGCCCTGAGTCCAGCCTCAGGCGCATTCTGGGCCAATGGTGCTACGCCTGGGCAATGCGCTTATGCAACCGGGCCTTCCTGCGGGCAGCCGTCTTTTTATGGATGACGCCGCGTTGAGCAGCCTTGTCAAGCGCCTTGAAGGCACCACTCAGTGCTTCTCTTGTGGCATCAGCATCGCCAGCCGTGGCAGCATCCAAGGTGCGGCGCGTACTCAGCTTTATAGCCCGCTTGCGGCCAATGTTGCGGATACGCCGGGGCTGAGACTGCCTGAGCCGCTTCTTCATTGACTTACTCTGTGGCATCTACGCATTCTCCTTGCAATAGTGACGAACAGCCGCTGCCGGCCGGCAGCGGCCCTTGTGTTCACAACATCCATAGTATAACATAAGCCGACAAGTGCTACAAGAGGCTGATGCCGTGCGTGGGGTAGGCGTCTCGTTTATCTAACCCCGCTTGGGCGACAGGCAGGGAGGCCTGTCGTACGGAAATGAACGCGGGCAGGACGCCGGCGCCATGCGAAAGCATTACAACAATGGCTGAGGAAGGAGTCGCTCCAAAACCCAGGGGGATGACGCTGCAGGGGGCTGCGGCGTTGATGATTTTTGCAACGCTCGGCAGCCGCATCACCGGTATGATCCGGATGATGGTGCTGGCCCACTACTTCGGTGCGTCGGGCCAGATCAGCGCCTTCTACCAGGCCCTCATCATTCCAGACCTTGTGTACTTCCTCATCGCCGGCGGCGCGCTTAAGACCGGCTTTGTACCGGTGTTGTCAGAATACCTTGCCAGAGGCGAGAAAGATAAGATCTGGCACACGTTCAGCACGCTGTTCTGGCTGCTGCTGATGGTCGGCGGCCTGGTAGTTGTGGGTGGAATAGTGTTTGCGCCGGCCCTTGCCTATGTCGTGGTGCCCGGCTGGGTGGCCAAACATCCGGACCTGGTGAAGCCGTGCGGGGAGATGATGCGGATACTGTTCCCAGCCCAGCTCTTCTTCCTGCTGGGTGGCGGACTATTCATGGGGGCCCTCAATGCCCACAAGCACTTCTTGTGGCCAGGCATCGGCCCCATCGTCTATAACCTTTTCATCATCGCCGGGGCGGTTGCAGCCTCCGCCCTCTTGGGTCTGGAGACCGTCGCCTATGCCGTAGTTCTGGGAGCGTTCGTAGGCAACTTCCTCCTGCAGATCCCGCCGCTGCTGGCTCGAGGGGCGCGCCTGCAGGCAACGTTCAACCTGCGAGACGAAGGCGTCACGCGAGTTCTGAAGCTGGCGGCTCCCGTGATACTAAGCCTGGCGGTGGCGGAGATAAACTGGGTGATTGTCAAGATCCTGGCATCATACCCTGGCGAGCACGGGCCGGCAATTCTAGAATACGCCAACCGCCTGTGGAAGCTGCCGTCTGGAGTGTTCGCAGCCGGCATCGCCATCGCACTGCTGCCCAGCCTGTCCGAAGACTATGCGCTCGGCGATGAGAGCAAGTACACCCGCGATTTCTCGTTTGGGCTGCGTAATGCGGTGTTCCTGGTGCTGCCGGCGACCGTTGCCATCGGCGTCCTGCGTGTGCCAATTGTGCGGCTGCTGTTTGAGCACGGGGGTTTCCTAGCCGCCGACACGATGCAGGTCGCTGACGTGCTGCTGTGGCTGACGCCGGGGATGGTCGCGTTGGGGGTGGTCTACATCCTGGCCCGCGCGTTCTATGCCCGACACGACACAGTCACGCCAGTTATAGCAGGCATCATCTCGGTACTCGTGTGTGCTGGGCTCGGGTTGATTCTACTAGGGCCGTTGGAGTTAGTGGGCCTGGCAATCGCTACCTCGGCTGGTGGGGCCGCCAATGCCAGCTTGCTGCTGGTACTGCTGAAGCGCAAAGTGACTTATCTAGATGGGGCGCGTATTGCCCGCAGCCTCCTGCGGCTGCTGCCAGGTTGCATCGGGATGGGATTGCTGATGTGGCTGGGTATGTGGTTGGCCGAGCAGCAGCTTGGCACACTGGGCGTGGGGCCACGGCTGGTCGGGTTGCTGGTGCCGCTGGCGATGGGGTCGCTTGCCTTCGTGGGTTTGGCATGGCTGTGTAGATGTGAGGAGCTAGGCTCGGCGTGGCGGCTCGTGCGAAGAGGAGCCAGATCGTAGGCAAAGGCCGCAGGCAAGACGCCTGCGCCACGCGCTAAGATCGGTAGGTCGGGCGTCCAGCCTGACAAGATAGACACGGAAAGATCCCTCGGGCGGCCAAGGATGCCTGTCCTACGGCATCTGTTTGTCCCGCTGCAAGGATTGTATAGATGATTGCACAGGACCACGTTCGCAATTTCTGCATCGTCGCGCATATTGACCACGGTAAGTCCACGCTGGCTGACCGGCTGCTGGAGGCCTGTGGCGCTGTGACCGAGCGCGATATGAAGGAACAGGTGCTGGATGATATGGAGCTGGAGCGCGAGCGCGGCATCACCATTAAGGCCAGCGCCGTGTGCCTGGATTACGTAGCCGACAATGGGGAACGATATGCCCTCAACCTGATTGACACACCCGGCCACGTTGACTTCTCCTACGAGGTGAGCCGCGCCCTGCACGCCTGCGAGGGGGCCGTACTGCTGGTGGACAGCTCCCAGGGCGTGGAGGCGCAGACGGTGGCAAACGTGTATATGGCCCTTGACGCAGGGCTGGAGCTTATTCCTGCCGTGAGCAAGATTGACCTGGAGGATTTCGACCCGCAGCGGGCGGTGGAGGAACTCGCAGCGGACTTCGGCTTCGAGCCTGAGCAGGTACTGTTCACCAGCGGCAAGACCGGTGAAGGCGTCCGGGAGCTCTTTGAGGCGATCATCAATCTTATCCCACCGCCCTCAGGGGACGCTGATGCTCCGCTGCAGGCACTTGTCTTCGACTCCAAGTTTGACCCTCACCGGGGCGCGATTGCCTACGTCCGTCTGTTTGAAGGCTCTGTCAAGCCGGGCGACCGCATCAGGATGATGTCCGGTGAGCGCGAGTTTGAGGTCAGCCAGGTCGGGGTGTTCAGCCCGGAGATGCGACTCGTCGAACAACTCCACGCTGGCGATGTCGGCTACCTGACCGCTGGCATCAAGGGCGTCAAGGAATGCCGCGTGGGCGATACGGTCACCAGGATTGATAAGCCCGCCGCCGAGCCCCTTGCCGGCTACCGTGAGCCCAAGCCGATGGTCTTCTGCGGGTTGTATCCGGCGGACAATGCCGACTACGAGGCGCTCAAGGACGCCCTCGACCGTTTTTCTCTCAATGACGCAGCCTTCCATTACGAGCCGGAAACGTCCGCCGCATTGGGCTTTGGTTTTCGCTGCGGCTTTCTGGGGCTGCTCCACACAGAGATAGCCCAGGAACGGCTGGAGCGTGAGTATGACCTGGAGTTGGTGGCCACCGCACCGAGTGTCAAGTATCGCATCTTGCTGAGGGACGGCCAGGTTCTAGAGCTTGACAATCCGGCGCGTTTCCCTGACCCGGCGGAGATTGACCACATTGAAGAGCCGGTCGTCAAGGCCGCTGTCACGGTGCCGCAGCGCTACGTCGGTGCCTGTATGAAGCTGTCGGAAGCCAATCGCGGTGAATTCCTGGGGATGGATTATCTGTATGGCGACCGGGTTGTCCTGAACTATCGCCTGCCACTGGCCGAGATCATCGTTGACTACTTCGACGGCCTTAAGTCAGTCAGCCGGGGGTACGCCAGCTTGGACTACGAGTTGGCCGGCTATCAGGAATCGGATCTGGTGAAGGTTGACGTGATGATAAACGGCGACCCCGTGGATGCCCTGGTGCTGATTTCGCATCGCAGCACCGCCGAGGGCAAAGCGCGCAAGGTGGTCAGCAAGCTGAAGCGCGTTATCCACAAGCAGATGTTCGAAGTGCGGATTCAGGCAGCGATAGGCAGTCGGGTGATCTCGGCTGCCCGCGTTGCCCCACTGCGCAAGAATGTGACCGAGAAGTGCTATGGCGGCGATGTCACCCGCAAGCGCAAGCTCCTGGAACGCCAGAAGGCAGGCAAGCGGCGGATGAAGCAGATCGGGCACGTGGAGGTGCCCCAGGAGGCGTTTATGAGCGTTCTGAAGCTTGATTGACTGTGCCCGGAGACTGCTCCAACGCCTGCCATTGGTCGTAGGCGAGTATCACCAGGCACGCGCTCAGCATCCCCCAGAAGGCGGCCGGCCAGTACAGATAGTGTGGGCCTCTCAGGAACAGAATTGGTAGGTGAACGGCCACCACCATCCCGGCCAGCATCCACGCTACAGTGCTCCGACTCCTGATGAGTACAACCAGTCCACCAACGAAGAGCAAGGCTAGCAGCAGTGCCGCGAAATCTCTGGGGATGACGACCAGGGCAAAATTGCCGTTGAGGGCCTGCGCCATCAGCGGCGGCCAAACCAGCACCCCTAACAAGAGCCAGATGCCGCTGATGCGGTAGCGTCTGACCACGTACAGCAAGGCAAGCAAGCCTGTCGCTGCTCCCATCTGCCAGTACATCCCGGCTCCGACAAGCACAAAAAGGTCGTAGTGTAGGTAGTACAGTATTGATAGTCCCACCCAGGCCAGGCCCGGGACCTCTGGGTACTCGGCGACCGGCACGGCCAGAGCGCGTATCAACAGCAGGCCCAGACCGAGAGCGAGAAACATACCACCCACGATCCATGGGAAGCCCCGCCGGCGATGCCAGACCAGGAGCGGTCCGACCAGCACCATCGTCAGGGCCATCTCCTTAAACAGAAGAGCGATGACAAAGAGTAATGCTGCTAAAGCCAGCCATCGGGCCCGCTGGCGTAGGCTGTAAAGATTGAGGAGGTGCAAACTGCCCAGGGAGAATGCCAGGGAGAAGATGTCGGTCTGCGACGGCCAGTATGGCATCTCGCCGTAAACGACGCGAGCGGGAATCCAGCCCGGGCCCTTGATGCCTCGCCGCAGGCAAAACAGGGCGACAGCTAGCACGCCGAGGCCGGCCGCCACCCAGGGCCCCCGCTCGCGGGAAAGGCGAAACATAAGTAGGTACAGCAGCGCGCAATTGAGCGCGTGGACAATCCACGAGAGGACACAGTATTTCTGGAAGTCGCGGCCCCAGAGGTGGTACTCAGCCCACATCAGCATACTGGAAAGGGGCCGGTAGAAGTGGGAGTTTTCCTGTATCCAATGGCCCGTCCACCAGCCGATGACATCCTCTGTGGTAGCGTCTTTGGCGCCCTTGATGATCTGTAGGGCATCGGGATTGGTCGAGTAGAGTATCTGCGTGCGACGATCAAAGACAGGGTAGTAGGTGGCGACAAGAGCGATGGCCACGGCCAAGGCTAGTCCTGCCGCAGTCAAACCGAAGGCGGGACGGTTGATGGTCGGTTGGTGGTTCGGCGTCTCCATAGAGTTGAGACGGCCTCGGAGTTGTAAGCCAAGGCTTTCCTGTCGGTTGTCAGGAATGGTTTTCTGCATGCGGCTACGATGACCTGCCTGGCATTCCAAGCCTCCGGCGTCGGCAGCAGCTACTCACGATTCTGAGGGCGCTAAGAGTAATAATCAGGGAATTGGTCTCTTGGCTGTGTGCAATAAGGGTATCTGACACTTGACAGAAATGTGTGCAAGCGCTACTATTTAACCATGCGTGGTGGGCAGGGGAGGCACTATCGGTGGCCGAGAAGAATAGCGGGTAGGTTGCAATCATCCTAAGCTTAGGGACGTGACAATCTCCTACGGCTGCACTGCACCATCTAGGTGCGTTAGGCAGTGAAACGTCCTAAGAGAGGAGGGTGACAATGGCCCAGAAACAGGCTTCCCCGCTGGCGATTGTTATTGCGGTGATCGTGCTGATTGCCGTCGTGGTGGTCATCTATATGGTGACCCTCGGCAAGAAGAAACCTGAACCAGCCGCGCCACCAACTGGCATGGCCCCACCCGGCCCACCGGGCCCTGGCGCACCGGGCCCCGGCCCACCGGGCCCACCGGGCCCTGGCGCACCGGGCCCTGGCCCACCCGGCCCACCGGGCCCTGGCGCACCGGGCCCTGGCGGCCCACCGCCTGGACCGTAGTACTTTGGGCCACATCGCCCTCCGGTTGAGGGCGACTTCTGAGTAACATCGTCTGGAACCGCGCGCAAGGTATTTGTGACAAGGCGCGCGGTTCTTTTTTTGTGCCGGGAGCAGGTCCATACAGAGCCCGCAGCGAAGTCTGCTGTACTCTACTCTCAGGGAGTAGCAAGCTATGGAAGAGCAATTGAGGCTGCCCGTGGTGAAGGTCGTGGCCGACAGCCTGCCGGCTGCGTGGGAGGAGGCCGTGGTGCGGACCTGGGAAGAGGGCGCAGCCATCGCAACCCAGTACGACCAGCCCGGGGATCCGCCGAGCCGCGATGTGACTGCAGTGATAGTGGTGCGCAAGCCGCTTGACGATCCCCGAATTCATCGCGCTATGCCAGGAGGGCTTGAGGACCTGGAAGTCTATCGCCAAGAGGTAGTGTTTGGCATCCACGACCACTGGATAGACCCGGCGGCCGGCAAATGGCAATACACCTACCATGAGCGGCTGACGGCATATTCAGTGCCGGGGGTGGCGGAGCCAGTTGATCAAATTGAATATGTGGTAGAAGCGCTGGCCGCTGCACCGCACACCCGGCGGGCCCAGGCGGTGGTGTGGAAAGCCTGGGAGGATGCCGGCTTTGAGCATCCGGCCTGCCTGCAGCGGTTGTGGTTTCGTGTGTTGGGAGATGAGTTGATACTCAATGCCCATCTGCGCTCCAATGATGCCTTCAAAGCCGCCTTTATGAATATGTACGCCTTTACCGACCTACAGCGGGAAGTGGCCGCGCGCTTGTCCGAATGTCTGGGGCGTCTGATACACGCTGGGCAATACGCTCACATCGCCGATTCGTTCCACATTTATGGGTCCTACTTCGAAGATTTCAAGAAGTTTCTTGAGACCCTCAAGACCCGCAGCTTCGAGCAGCGCGTCTACAATATAGCGGATGTGGAGCCAATCCTGGAGGAGGCCCGCGCGAAGATCGCTGGCAAACTCGCCGAGGAACGGGAGGCACCTGCAGACTCCGAATGAACCGGTGCTAACGTCGCGTCAGTTACTGCGTCGTTAGAAGCAACTGACGCGGTGAGCTGATTGGCTTGTCACCAGCCTTGCAGGGATATACTGCTCCGCTGTCTTGCTTTTTCACTGGTGCCTGCGGATCAGTTCATGTGAGACGCCCTCGGCCATCTCCAGACCCCAGATCTGCTCCCAGGGCAGGTACAGGACATTGAAGCCACCGCCGCCTGCCCCACGGCCGACACGCAGGACGACGTAGTCAGGCTCAATACGCTGGATAAATACCTCGTAGCGGAAGGGTTCGTTGCCCTCCAGGGTGGGGTCATCCAGGAAAACCCTGGCTGCACTCAGTGGCAGGTAGACAATGGCGTTGGGCTGCATTGCAGTCACCTCCGTATGTGTGGGCCCGAGACTCAGGGTACCCACGTTGTTGGCTTTGGGGATACAAGGGAGGGTTCGCCGCAGAGCGCGTTGATACCTGTTATATGTGAGAATATACAGGCTGGGGTATACTAAACAACAATTGGCTAAAGGGGCTTGACTGTGTGAGGGTTTGCCTTATATACTAGTTATGCATTAAGCTGGCGGGGCGTGGCGCAGCTTGGCTAGCGCGTGTGGTTTGGGACCACAAGGTCGCCGGTTCAAATCCGGCCGCCCCGACCATAAACAGCAGACAGAGACAGAGAAAAGCAGACGATGGCAAGGGCACAGAACCGCATCGTGGAGGCGCCGATAGGCGGGTAAACCGCTAGCACTGTGCTAAAGGTAACGTTGATCTGTTGTGTGACTGACGTTCAACTGCCGTAGTCTGTCGTTGTCCGGCGTTGTCTGCCTTTATCTGGCGTCGTCTGATGGTATCTGCCGTATGCGAGCGGGAGTAGCTCAGTTGGTAGAGCGTCAGCCTTCCAAGCTGAATGTCGCGAGTTCGAGCCTCGTCTCCCGCTCCATTAGCGACAGGCAACAGCAGACAGGGACAGAAAAGGCCCCAACGAAGACAAGGCGGCGTTATGTGGGTGCGCCCGTAGCTCAGGGGACAGAGCAGCGGCCTTCTAAGCCGCCGGTCGCCCGTTCGAATCGGGCCGGGCGCGCCAGTGAACGGCAGAAGACGGCAGATAACGACAGACAACAGCAGACAAAGGCAGACGACAGCCGAACAGATGAACTGTGGTGGCGACATGGGGTGTTGGTAGCGGGCAGGCGTCGTGATGTTGCCTTTTCTGCCGCTATCTGCCGTTGTCTGACGTACGCTGTCGTTATCTGCCGTTAGATGGGTGGTGGACGTAGCTCAATCAGGTAGAGCACCTGACTGTGGCTCAGGTGGTTGTGGGTTCGAGTCCCATCGTCCACCCCAATTAACGGCAGACAAAGGCAGACAACGACAGATAAAGGCAGACCAGCAGCGCGCCTGTAGCTCAGGGGATTAGAGCATCGGACTTCGGATCCGAGTGTCGGGGGTTCGAATCCTCCCAGGCGCGCCATTGAACGGCAGATAGAGGCAGGCAACGGCAGACAAAGGCAG
>JALGTI010000350.1 GCA_029821455.1 Candidatus Zipacnadia bacterium
CTCGTCGAACCTGGCGTTCAGGTACTCGGCTACCTGCCGGCGGGCGTCTATGATCTCGTCGAGCCGCTCTATCTGGCTCAACAGCACCGCCGCCTGGATTTCGGTGGCGGAATGATTCCCCGCCACAGCCGGCCCATATTTGCCGTCCAAGGCGTCCACATCGTACAGCCAGTTGGGGATTGGCTTGGCCATATTCACACCAATAAAACGCGCCTGGGCGAACTGTTTACCCCAGGCGGTGTTGCTCACCACAACCCCACCCTCCCCCAGAGCATTGATGTTCTTCACCTCGTGGAAGCTGTAGGCGCCGAAGTGGCCGATTGAGGGCACGCCCCTTGTAGGTGCCCCCAAACGCGTGGGCGGCATCCTCCAGCACCACCAGGTCGTGCTCCTCTGCCAGCTCCATAATCGGGTCCATGTCTACGGGATAGCCGCCAATATGGACGGGGATTATCATCTTGGTCTTGTCGGTGATCTTGCGGGCCACGTCAGCCGGGTCTATGTTGATGGTCCGAGGGTCCACATCGGCGAAGACAATCTTCGCCCCACGCGTCAACGCGCAGGTCCCCGACGAGATGAAGGTTATCGCCGGCACGATGACTTCATCTCCGGGGCCGATGTTGGCGAACTGCGTGGCGATTTCAAACCCGGCAGTGGCATTGGTCACAAAGCAGGCATACTTGCAGTCCAGCACTTCCTGGCACTTCTCCTCCAGTTGTTTGACGATATCCCCCATCGTCAGCTTGGTTGCAAGCACCCCGGCGTCAAGCAGCCCATCGAGCGCCTGCTCGACCTCGGCCAGCTTAGTCTCGTACGCCGCCTCATCATCCCCTGGCCTGACCAGACAGCGGATCACACTGAGCATATCCGCCTTCCCAACAGCTTCCCCGACTGCGGCCCACGGTACCGCCGCCGCCCCTGTGTCGTAGCGAAAATCACCAACTGTCTTCTCATCAGAAGCCATAGCGTCTCCCTCCTGTTATGGATACTTGTCAAGTGGCCTTGGTCTACTAGGTTGGCAGTATAGTATGCCACTCAGCGCTGGATTCCTGCTTGCCAGGCAGCGAATTCAGCGACATACATCTGCCGCTTGCCCGCGTGGACGGAGTCAAAGCAGATCTGGCTACCGTCCCGCTTCCAGCGCGGATGCAGGTCACAGCGGATCTCGCCTTCCAGCTCCGCGGGCGAGAAGAACTTGCCCAGGTCGAAGTGCTGCCCGGTAGCCACCTTGTAAGCAATCAACGTGCGCTCACGGTTAGCATCAGGGTAACTGTCTGTCAGCACCCACTCGCGGTCGGGCGAGTACGAACAATGGCCATCGAAGTCAATTACGCCCTCGGCGATCACCTCAAACTCATCCGCGCGGTCAGTGAACAGGAAGAAATGATTACCCCGCCCCTCGACGCTTGCCCAGGCCAGCACCTTATCGGGGCCGCACCAGTCAAAATGCGAGACCAACTCGTCGCCGGCCAGGCAGCATATCTCAGTGCCATCGGGATTCGCCGTATAGAGCCGGTGCGCCCGGAACATCGCTTCCTCGTCCTTCCAGCGATGCAGGAAGATGAAGCGGTCGCTTGCAGAATTGAAGAGCAAGTGATTGAACCAGTGGGTGCTTCCTTCCATACTCGCAACTGGACCAAGCGCTGCCATCTGCGCCACGCTGATAATTAGATTGCACTTGCCGGTACGCAGGTCCAGTCGGTAGATGCCGTCTGCGACAGGTGCGGGGTGATAGATGGATTCGTCAGTCACCCCGGGGTAGCCGTATCCAGGGCGATGATGATGAACACGTGAGAAGTTCAAGGTAATCGCCTGTGTGCCATCGGGGGCGAGTGTGTAGATTGGGTAGTCAAGCGTCCGCGCGTCACCGGTCTGCACATTAAGAATTACTGAGACGAAGCGGCCATCCTGCCGCGCATTATAGATGATCTCGTTGTCATAGCTCGGTGGCAGCCATTGCAGCCTGGTGCCCTGCTGCCAGTTCCACGCATACGTCTCGGCTAGCGGGTGAAAAGCATAGCCAGCCTCACAATCAATCACACCAATCGTCACTGGCTCCTCGCCTGACGGCGGATGGTCCATAAACGGCGGCTCAAGCGCCAGCAGATAGCGCCCGCTCGCATCCCAGGGCGAAATGTCATAGTAACCAAAGAAGTGATACTCAGGCCCACGCGTGGTAGGGTGAACTTCAGCCTCAGGGGTAGCCTCTTGCATTGGCTTCGCCTCCCTTCTGTACCAAGAGTCAGGGACTAGGTTATCTAGACTCAGATAGTGTCTCGCCGCCTAGACCGGGTCTCCCTCTTCCACCGGCACCTCGTCCGCGTGCTCCATCACTTTGCGGTACGCGTTCGTGCACTGGGTAATGTACTCCTCATCACAGTACCCAAACCGTGGCACCGAATACACCCGCGTGTGGGCTGCTACAGTGTGGGGCAAGTCCTCCGGCCTTAGCCGCACGTCCCGCTCGGCGTACGCGATACAGGTTGGCTTGTCCTCACCATAAATGTGAACACTCTGGAAGGCCGGATGCATATGCAGTGTCGGGTAGTATCCGTTCAGCGCACACCCGACACCCTCGGCGCTTACGGCCCGCGCAAAAGCCTTAAGCGGGAGGTTGTTGGGAGCCGCCTCCACATCATAGAGGCCGTGTGGGGCATAACCTCCGCCACGGGTGGAGTTCTCCCACGGTGGATAGTGGGGGATAATACCCGGCACATCCGCCAGCAGGTCCCACCACAGCCTGGAGGCCGCCACATAACCGGGCAGCAGCTCAGGGAACTTCTCAAGCTGTACCATCGCCATCGCCGCCGAGAAGCCATTCATTCGATACTTGACCCCGCCCAGCGGCAGCCCGGCCAGTTTTCTGTACTTCTCCATCTTGCAATCTTCCAGTATCCGCGAATAGTGGCCGAAGACGATGGCGCGCTCGAAAATCTCCTGGTCATTGGTGCACATAACCCCGCCCTCGCCGGCCGGCAGCGCCTTGCCAGTCATCACCGAGGCGCCGGAGACATGCCCAATGGCTCCCACCATTCGGCCCTTGTAGAGCGCGCCGTGGGCCTGCGAGACATCCTCGATGACGTAGAGATTGTGCCTTGCGGCTATCTCCATTAGCGGGTCCATATCGGCCGGGTGCGAGTAGAGGTGGACAGCCATTATCGCCTTGGTGCGTGGAGTTATCTTCCTTTCTACATCAGCCGGGTCAATAGTCAGAGTCATCGGGTCAATGTC
>JALGTI010000351.1 GCA_029821455.1 Candidatus Zipacnadia bacterium
GGAATCTCATCAAGCCGCAGCCTGCGCAGCACGCCCCCGATCGGGGTGACTCTGGGGTCGTTTTCACGTGCCCACACGGGGCCAGTCTTGGCCTCGGCGTCCTCCACCATTGTCCGCAGCTTGGTGAAGTCGAATAACTGGCCGTCTTTGCCAACGCGCTTTTGGCGATAGAAGACCGGCCCCGGCGAGAACAGCTTTATCAGGATCGCGCACACGCCGATGATAAGCAGGGCTAACGGCATCACCAGTAGCGTAACAACAACGTCTCCGACCCGCTTGAGGCGTGTGGCATATTTGCTGTGGCTCACGCTCTCCCAGGAGTGGTCATAGGTGCCAACGATGCCGAACAGGGGTGTACGGCGTGTAAGCCGCTCGTATGCAGGCTCTGGTGACAGAACCGTAATCCTCTGCTCGTGGCAGGCCACCGCTGCCCTCAGTACATCGTCACTTATTGGCTCGGGGGAACACAGGATCAGATGGGTGATGCCGTGGCGGGCGGCGATCTGTTCCAGGTTATCCACGTTGCCAAGGACGGGACAGTTGAGCTCTGCCGGAGGGACGTGTTGACCGTCCACAGTCACAATGCCCTCTATGCTGGCATACGAGGGCAGGCCGGTCCGTCTCAGATCCTGCAGTAACGAAACAGCAACGCCGTTGCCATCCACTAGCAAGTAGCGCTCGGCCACATGCTCACGCGGCAGCAGTTCGAGAGCTGCTAGGCGCACAGCCCAGGCAAGGATGATAGCGACGGCTGTTGCGATGACATACTCAGTTCGCGACAGCAGGAACACCGGATGGCCCAGATAGCCGATACCGACGCCGGCCAACGTGCCCAGAAAAACGGGTTTGAAGTTGCAATACAGCTCCACCAGCTTGCCACGGGCCGGCTTGAGCGTGTACTGACCCTGCAGGAATAGCGCCAGGCACCACAGCAGGGCCAGCAGAGCGGCCCCTGGCACCAACTGTACCACTCCTGCCGCCTCAGGCAGGTGGTTGCGTACCAGCGCGCTGGCCGTCAGCACAGCCAGCATCATACAACAGATGTCCACCAACAGCAGGTAGGGCTGGTAGCAACCCCGACCGTGGCTCGACAAAGTAGACGTAATCCCCATCGCCTCCGGTGATAGGCGCTGTACGGGGAATGGTCTCAACTCCCCTCGATTACTGCTTACATTCGCCGGGGCGAGAGAATGTTCCTTCATTGTGACAAGACCGATCCGGCTGCCTCTCTTCGATGTCTGTGACCGGCTGTTGCTCTTGCCTCCCGAACTCGTTTGTGCTAAGATTTGCCCCGCAGATAGCCGAGTTCTGTGGAGTAGATGAGCTAGCGAGGAGCCTTTATTTGAACGTTCTGTTTATCGGCGATGTGGTGGGGCGTCCGGGACGGACCGCTTTGCGACATTTGTTGCCGTCTCTTAAAGATGAGACCGACGCCGATCTTGCAATAGTGAACGGCGAGAATGCAGCGGCCGGGTACGGAATAACTGAAGGCACCTTGGCTGAGTTGCTGGAGGCCGGCGCTGACTGTGTCACCACCGGCAACCACGTCTGGGCACAGAAGGAGGCCTATAAGCTGGCCGATCGGGAACCACGGCTGCTGCGACCGGCTAACTACCCATCCGGAGCGCCCGGGCGTGGCGCCGGCATCTACGAGGCGCGCAACGGGGTGCGGGTGGGTGTGTTGAACTTGCTGGGGCGCGTGTTTATGGCGGCGTTGGACTGCCCGTTCCGTCGCGGAGACGAGGAGCTTGAAGCACTGCGGGCCGAATGTGACGTGGTCATCGTAGACTTCCACGCCGAGGCCACCAGCGAGAAGCGCGCTTACGGCGAGTACGTGGATGGCCGGGTCGCGGCGGTTATTGGTACACATACCCACGTCCAGACTGCTGACGAACAGGTGCTGGCCGGCGGGACGGCCTTCATTACCGACTGCGGGATGACTGGGCCAAGTGACAGCATCATCGGAGTGGATAAGAAGGTCATTGTGCAGCGTTTCTTGACCGGCCTGCCGGCTAAGTTTGAGGTGCCCAAGCGCGCAGACAGTGTATTGGATGCTGTGGTGGTGGACTGCGATGAGGCCACTGGCACAGCACGCAACATTACCAGAATCTGCAGATCTCACCCTTCTGGCGAGGAGGCATCAGGCGACCAGAGATAGACAGCTAACATACTCACGCATTGCTACGCAGTGATCATCTATTGATTTGAACTAGGTCTTGTAATAACGAGGGTTGGCGGTGGTGGCGGACACCAAAGGGGATGAACCGACCCGGGCTGAAGCACAGAAGGGGGCAACTTCGTTGAACATACTGAAGGTAGGCTCGCAGTCGGATCCCAACAAGGTGGCCGGCGCTCTGGCTGGTGCAATCCGCGAGCAAGGACGCGCGGAGATGCAAACCATCGGTGCTGGCGCATTGAACCAGGCAATCAAGTCCATTGCCATCGCGCGCGGCTTCCTGGCGCCCTCGGGCGTTGACCTGGTCTGCTATCCGGCATTTGTGGATGTGGAAATAGACGGCCAGGAGCGCACTGCCATCAGGCTCTTTGTTGCGCCCCGCTGAGAAGCATTTGCTCCTGGGGCCCAACTCGGCAAAGATGACACAGGAACAGATTGCTCCCTGTCTGTCATGGGCAGGGAGTTATGTTTTTGGCACGCCCCAAAGTATGACAGCGATCAGGATTTGCCTGCCCCAAGGATTCACCGGATTGCTGACGAACCTTGTGGGCTGATTTGCGCACTGAAAGGAGCATTGCACATGGAAGCAATCAAGTCAGGCGTCATTGGCCTCGGGAGCATGGGGATGGGTTGGCACGCTGAGACATTGCATCGGCTGGAGCAGTTTGACCTCATCAGTGGCTGCGATCCCTCAGAGCAGCGCTTGAAGATCGCTCGCGAGCAGTATGACTGCGAGGGCTACCTTGACTATGCTGAGATGCTCGCCGATCCGGAGCTGGAGCTGGTGGCTGTGGCGACACCCTCCTCGATGCACGCCGAGCACGCTATCCAGGCGCTGGAGGCGGGTAAG
>JALGTI010000352.1 GCA_029821455.1 Candidatus Zipacnadia bacterium
ACCGGGTCAATGATGAAGCCGGAGGGGTCCTGCCACTGGGCGGCCCTACGAACAATAGGCTCGGCAATGTCAAGATAAAACTCCCTGGTTAGGTCGGTGGCGGAGAAATCTGCATCGCCGAGGCCAGCACGGATGCGCTGGGCCTGCTGTTCGTAGGGGTATGGAGGTAAATCTGCGATCATCATTTGCATTGCAGACCAGGCATCTTGTCACAGGCACCGACAAATGACCTGATAGAAGTTCATCTACAATCGTACCTGACAGCAGCCTTGGTGTCTTGTGTAGGGGCGTGACTTATCACGCCCCTTCATACGCCACCCACAGGGCGCGATCAATCGCGCCCCTACGTGCCCTGTTGCCAGCTTGACAGGTACTTGGCCTGCTCAGGAGTCAGTTCGTCAATCTCAATGCCCATCGCCCGGAGCTTGAGGGCGGCCACCTCCTGGTCAATCTCGTCGGGCACCGAGTGCACCTGGATGGGTAGGCGCTCGGAGCACGCTACGAATTCCGCGCACAGGGCCTGATTGGCAAAGCTCATATCCATCACGGCGGCCGGGTGGCCCTCAGCGGCGGCGAGGTTGACCAGCCGGCCCTCGCCAAGCACGAAGAGGGAGCGTCCATCGCTGAGCGTGTACTCCTCCAGACTGGGGCGGACCTGGCGGCGCGAGACAGCCATTTCGCGCAGGTCTTTGAGGTCCACCTCCACGTCGAAGTGGCCGGCATTGCACATAATTGCCCCGTCACGCATCACCTCGAAGTGCTCCCTGCGGATGACCGAGGTGTCGCCGGTCACTGTCACGAAGACCTCGCCGATTTCAGCGGCCTGGCCAATCGGCATCACACGAAATCCATCCATTGCGGCCTGGAGCGCCTGCAGCGGGCTAACCTCCACAACAATCACGTCTGCGCCCATCCCCTGAGCACGCATAGCCACTCCCCGGCCACACTGCCCGTAGCCACAGACCACGAACTGCTTCCCCGCGAGCAGGATGTTCGTGGCCCGCAGGATGCCGTCAATAGTGCTCTGGCCGGTGCCATAGTAGTTGTCGAACAGGTGCTTGGTGTTGGCGTCGTTGACCGCGATGAGCGGATACTTGAGCGCCCCGTCGGCAGCCATCGCCCGCAAGCGGATGACGCCGGTGGTCGTCTCCTCCATACCGGCCAGGATGTTGTCCATCAGGTTCTGGCGGGACGTATGCAGTGTGTTTATCAGGTCAGCGCCGTCGTCAATGGTAATGGTCGGCTCAATATCCAGGACCTGATTGACATGCCTGTAATACGTATCCCGATCCTCACCACAAATGGCAAAGACAGGTACGCCGAAGTCTTCGACGAGGCTGGCGGCCACCTCGTCCTGGGTGGAGAGCGGGTTGGAGGCACACAGGGCCAGCTCTGCACCGCCGGCCTTGAGGGTGCGCATCAGATTGGCGGTCTCGGAGGTGACGTGCAGGCAGCAGGCAATCCGCTGGCCCTCCAGCGGCTTGCTTTGTTGGAATCGTTCGCGGATGAGCCGCAGGACGGGCATCTGCCGCTCCGCCCATTCGATCTTCAGCTTACCCTGAGGGGTGAGGTCCTTCCTGGCGATGTCATAGTTCATGTATTCACCTGTTCGTTTCTTGAGTATCTAGCAATCTGCTTCCAAGCATTGACTCATTGCGCGGTGGCTCCAGAGCTCCTGCGTTCGAGATACCGGAGCTGGCCCTCGGCGCGACGGGCCACCAATTCGTCACTGTCTGTCCGCAGCTTTTCCAAGATCGGGCGCGCCTCCTCCCCCAAAGCCACAACGAGTGAGAATGCAACTTCGCGCCGCAACTCCACCAGGTGGGAGTCGGCGGCCTCAAGCAAAGCCTGTTTGCCGCGACTGTCCCCCAGCTTTGCCAGTTCCTGGCCTGCCGATAGGTATGGCTTCACGAGCTCCTTGTGTGTCTCGTCCGGTTTGTGCTCTGCAATAACCTCCACGAGAACCTCAGCAGCGTCTGGGCCTCCCACCTTGGGCAGAGAGTATATGACGGTGCAGACTCTGTATTCCTCTAGGTGCGCCCATAGCATCCTTACCAAAGGCTCGAAGGCGGCCCTCGAATTAAGGCGTCCCAGCCAATCTGCCGCGACACCCCAGACCAGATCATCATCGGTTCTCTCAAGGTTTGCCAGCGCCCATTCTTCAACTGCAGCCTTGGCCTCGTCCGATCCGATCTGCATGAGCGTGCGGCCAGCCCAGAGCTGAGCGTTGGTGCCCTCGCGCTTGAGCGCGCGGATGAGCGCCGGGACAGCCGGAGCGCCGATCTTCGCCAGGCGATTGGCAGCGGCGTTGCTGCGCGACTGCCCAAAGGGTCTCTCATAGCGCAACTCGCTGATCAGCCACCTCATCTGCTCATCCGTGCTCTTCCGGTCCGTTATCGCTTCCGCAAGGACGTTCCAGGCGTGGTAGCCCGCGACATTCATCCCCGGCCACTGCAGGATCAGCACACAGCCCTGCCTTGAGAAAGGCACCATCCCAACAATGGCCTGAAGTCCAGCGATATGCGTCTGTGTCAGGCTGCGCTTCTTCAGTTCCTCCTCGGCAAGGTACGCCACCCCCACCCGGTCGCTGACAAGCAGGTCGATCAGGCGCGAAGTTGCTTGGTCCTCCGAGTCGGCCCTATTGAGCACCTCACGCACAATCGCGCGGTCCTCATCGGTGACCCACTCGGCCGGCAGCTTCTGCTCAGCAAAGGCCTCCTGATTCACACTTACGGACCTGCAGCCCCAAGGCAATAGGCTGAACAGCAGCAGTCCCGCGAGAACTGCAGCTCGCACTGACCTGGCGATCTCCACAGATGTCATCGCACTCGCCTCCTCATGATAGATGACATTTTGGACGGCCTAGATAGATAGCGTGTTCCGCGTTGGTCGGCGTGCAGGTTACACCCCATTGACTTCCCACACCTGCAGCCCCTTGGGGTCTATGTTGCAGTCAATGACCTGGCCGCCGATGGCTTCAACTGCCTGGCGGACGTGGTGCTCGCGATT
>JALGTI010000037.1 GCA_029821455.1 Candidatus Zipacnadia bacterium
AATGCGCATCAGATAACTAGCCTCCAATATAGGCTGTCGTTTTCGTACGCTGGCATAAGGGCTGGCGAGGGCGTGTGACGAGGCACGCCATGAGACTGCTCAGCATAGCGGAGCGAGCAAAGCTCGTGGAATGAACTGAGGTGGGCCTTGCTCTTACCAGAGCGGCTCCGAATCAGCGTCAGAGGCTTCAGAAGGCGGTGTCTCGCCACCAAGTCGCACCACATTGGCCGCCTGCGGGCCACGGTCTCCCTGGACGATATCAAACTCAACAAGTTCACCATCATCCAGGACCTTGTAGCCATCCATCTGAATGGCTGAGAAGTGGACAAATACATCCTCCTCGCCTTCACGCTCGATGAAGCCGTATCCCTTCTGTGCATCAAACCACTTTATGCGCCCTTGCAACCGCACTACATTTTCCTCCCAGAAATCCCGGTTGCTCCCTGCGAAGCAACACAAATCTAATACAAGTGCGTGCATTTGTCAACCACCTAAGCAAACAGACCAGTGCTATCACCGATGCCCACTATCTACCTTCAGGCAGGCCGAGCGGGTCTATCCGAGGAAACCTACAGTGTATATAAACCTGCTGCAGTGGCTGTGAGGTGCTGAGAATGATACTGCTGGTCTCGATGACCAAGCCGGGCGATGACTATAGCCAAAACGGCGCTGGGGCCTGGGGCAACAAGCTGAAATTCGAGGAGATCTCAGGCCATCCATGCCTCATTCAGCATTACAGTGAAGTGACTCCGCAAAGTTGCAAGGATATCGGCGCCCGCGCCATCTTCATCAGCGGCTTTGGGTACGGCTGGGATGAAATCCCACTGAAGCGGATCCTGGGGCTGTACGATGTGGTCAAGTCACTGGAGTATCCGGTGCTGGGAGCTTGTGGTGGCCACCAACTCCTAGGGCATATCTTCACCAAAGATTTTCGTAAGAACCCGAAGCTGGCTGATGAACCGATGCGCAAGCTGCGCCCCGGGGAGCCAGATTGGGACCCGGACTATCATCCCGGCTGGTTTGTGGAGAAGGGCATGCATCCCGTTGAGATGGTCAAGCGCGACCCCATCTTCAAGGGTTTCAGGAAACGGATGTGGATGCGCGAGGCGCACTACTGTGAGGTGAAGAAGTTGCCGCCGGACTTCGAACTGCTGGCCACCAACGAGAACTGCAAGATCCAGGCAATGCACCACAAAGAGGCCATCATCTACGGTACTCAGTTCCACCCTGAGGCCTATACCGACGCCTACCAGGACGGCAAGAAGCTGCTGACTAACTTCTTCGCTATTGCAGGTCTTACCCGCTAAGCTAGGCGTGACTGGTACCACAAATCACGAACAGGTGGCCACATTAATGGCCGCCCAGTCATCCTCTTGGGGCCTGACCACACGCCGTGCTAATCGCCCAGGTCAAGCGTGATGGCGACAGGACCCTGTTTCGTCCAACCCACGCAGCCAGGAAAACCCCACAATGCCTGATATGTCTGTGGGATGTGGTCGCCATCGGTCAGTTGTTGAAGATCGCCGTCGTCGGTACAGTGCTTGTAGTTAGGTGCGGGATCGAGCGTATATGACTTGCCCAGAGCGATATTGGGGCCGGGGGGCTCAAAGGTCGCGGGTGCCTGCGCGCTGGCTAGCGTCTGCGCTGCCACCCACAGCACAACAACGGCGAATATCAGCCAGGCTCTCAGCGTCTTTCTTGACCCAATAATCTCCCTGATGCTTTTCACTTTCCCTTCCCCCTTGTATAGGTTTCTCGTTTCTGCCCGGACAAAACCGCAGCACCTGAGTATCTACACCCGGTCTGCTATTCCCGCAAACTGGATGAAGTTGTCCCTCAGCAACAGCGAGACATCGCGCTTGATCTCAGCCTCCGTGACCTGCCAGCCCGTGGCCAGCGTGTCGCGGTACTTCTCCACAAGCACCTGCGCCAGGATCGCGCGGAAGTGCCGCCACTTGTAGATGAGTTGGTCGAGGATGCGGGCGTCGGAATGCTGCGGGATGAAGCTCAGGCCCAGCAGCTCAAGCCGCATCCGCGTCATCTCGTCAACGGTCATCGGGTCATTGAGAAACCACCAGCAGCCGAATGGCAGCAGGTTGGGGAACTTGCGCGCCGCCACGCACAGCTCGTGCTGGTTTTCGCGCGAAAGCAACGTGACCAGGAATCTCACATCCGGGTTATTGGCGCACAGATACTCCAGCGTCCCCATATCGAACTTGCCCACGCCATCGCCGGCCAAGTCGAGGGCCGGGTTTACCTGCCGTCGGACGCCTATCATCAGGGCGAACGGTGTGCCGCTGTCCCGGCAGAACGGCAGCACGCTGTCGGCAATCAGCCTGCTACAGAGGCTGTCGCCAGGGAAGTGGAATGTGTCAGGCAGCGAGACGGCCAGATAAACCGGGTTCATCTGCTTGGCCCAGTCTGCCAGGAAGCGCTGTACCTCACTACAAGTCGCGCCGCCGAGGTTCGCCTCCACATCGTATCCCCAGCTCCGCAGCCTGGTGACATTCTGCTCCCAGAACACCAGTAGGCCATCAATCCGCAGAGCCGCCAGGAAGCGCGGGTCCGCCTCGAAGCCGCCCTCCCAGACCGGCCGCTCCGCCTCATCGAATGGGTCGTTGGTCATCACCACGTGGGAGACGCCGCCTAGTTCAAGGGCTCGGTTGATGTGCTCATCCACGCTCATCGAGGCGAAGAACTCCCGGTAGGCCGCCAGGTCGCGGCTGGCCACATCCAGCCCGAAGGCCTGCAGCGTGGTTAGCACTCCGCGCTGCGCCTCCGAGACGGGGCTTCGGTCGAGGAAGAGCGTCTGCCAGATGTGCTCCGCCCGCTGCTGGAGAGGCATCGCATAGAACTGCGCAGGAGTGACGTTGCGGTCAGCGCGCAGCACCTCAGCGATGAGATAGTGATATGTGACCAACTCATCAACCCCGCGCAGCAGCAGGTCACCGAATGCCGCTGAGTAGAGGTGGGTATGGATGTCCAGTATTGGTGTCTCGGCAACGACTTTCTCAATAACCGAAGGAAGTTGGTCGCCAGACACTATCGCTTGCGGCATGGCCTTTCACTCCTCGTTACATAATGGGTCATAATCTTCTTATTCTCGCGCCGCTCGTCTGCACCTGTGCTCTCTTCCGGTGTGCTAATGCCCTGTTCCCTTCAGCGACCTCAGATTGACCCTTGCAGCGCGACCGGCTTCTCCATGAGGGCCCAATTGTAGCACATGCTCCCAATCTGCCCGCACCTGCGCGCATTTTTCTTGCTCAGCACAGGCTATCCCCTGGTTATTGTAGGCGTCGGCAAACTGCGTGGTCAACCATATCTGCCCTACTTCTTACTTCCTCATGTATCTCCGCTTGAGTGCCTTCCTCACGAACTCGTTTGCCGCCTTTGCGTAGATAGTTGCATCAAGGACCATTGCGACGAGGTCGAAACTATGTCGGGCCCACCGGAAGCCCAGCCTCATTCAGGATCTTTTCTCAGGATGCTCTCAATTGCGGCTTTCAGGTCCGGCAGGTCCTTTATCACGACAGACCACACGAGCTCTGTATCAATTCCGAAGTAGTGATGAACCAGGACATTCCGCATTCCAACTATTTCATTCCACGGCACCTCAGGGTGCTGCTGCCTCAGTTCGGGGGTTATAGAACGAGCAGCTTCACCGATGATCTGGAGGTGATGCAACACCCATATCTGCACCAACTCGTTCACTTCAAAGGCTTCTTTGCCCTGGTCAGTGTGTTTCTCAATGCGCTCAATGGCCTCCAGTACGTCTAGCAAACGCTCACTATCGTCTCTCACAGCGGCTTCGCCTCCTTGAGTACCCTGTCGTGTATCCGCTCGCGTAATCCGTTTTCTGTCACTACATCCACTCTGCGTTGAAACAGTTCCTCCAGTTGAACTAGTAGGCCGGCAAGGTCCAGCAGGCTGCGTCCGGGTTCCATATCAACCAAAAAGTCCACATCACTGTCGGCGTCGGCTTCGCCCCGCGCCACAGAGCCGAAGATGCGAACATTTCTCGCGCCGTGCTCGTCAGCGAGCCGCAGGATTTCCTCGCGCCTAGTCTTTATCAGTTCGGCGAGATCCATGTGCAAGTCCCCTCCTTACGAACTCCTCGACTGCCTGCGAGTAGATCGTTGTGTCAACGCCCATCGCGATGAACCTGAAGCCCTGCTGCTGGCGGCGTGCCACGTCATCAGCACCGAGGGCCAGGATGCCGGCCGGCATCTGCGCCGCTGCGCAGGCGGCAAGCACCTTGTCAACTACCGCCAAGAAGTCCGGGTGCTCGAACTCCCCGCCAATGCCCATTGACATTGACAGGTCATACGGCCCCAGGAACAATATATCAACCCCCGGCACCGCCACGATTGCCTCGATGTTCTCCACAGCCTCGACGGTCTCGCACTGGACGATGACCATTGTCTCGTCGTTGGCTGTGGCCCGATATTGCTCGCCATCCAGCCCCAGGCGCTGGGCCCGCGCGCCCCCCACGCCGCGCATCCCCTCAGGCGGGTATTTGGAGGCATAGACCGCAGCCTCGGCCTCCTCTGCGGTGCTGACCATGGGGAAAACGACCGCGTGAGCGCCGATGTCCAGCACGCGCTTGACAATCGCCGCGTCGTTCCACTGGATGCGCACCACCGGCGTCACCTCGCTGAACTGCATCACCTGCATCAGCGTCTGGCCGCTCTCAAGGCTGAGGGCTGAGTGTTCCAGGTCTATCCAGAGCCAGTCGAGCCCCACGGTGCACAAGACCTCGGTTAACTCCGTACTGCCAAGGGTCACGAGCAGGCCGTAGGTCGTCTGGCCGGAGGCGAGCTTTTGCTTGAGAAGATTCTTCATACCTAACCCCCTGTGCCCCCTTCCCTGAAGGGAAGGGGGAAACAACTATGCAACTGTGCGTGATACGTAATCGATCGCCACCACGCTGCGCTCTCCCTTTCAGGAGAGGGTCAAGAGTAGCCTCCCCCTATTCTCCCCTCCCTTCAGGGAGGGGCTGGGGGTAGGTTAGACTTCGTCCAGCATCGGCAGGTCAACGTACTTACCGGTGTCCAGCGACTTGCGCGCTCCGATGGGGATCGCCGCGCTCTCGAAGCCGGCCCGCAAGTCCGAGGTCGGGTTACGCCCCTCGCAAATCGCGCGGGCGTAGTCAATCAGCAGGTCAGTATCCGCATTCCCGTGGCCGGTGTCTTGGGTGGGCCGCTCGCGACGCTGGTTGCGCGTAAATCGCTCGGTTATCTGCACCCACGCCTCGCCCGTGTCATGGTTCGCCTCAATGTCCAACTGGGCCTTGTCGCCCCAGAGGGTGAAGTGCAGGCCGTAGTATGGCGCGAAGTGAACTTCCCTGTAGTTCGCAACTTGCCCACTGCTATATTCGATATTGATGAATGTTACATCCTCGACATCACAGGCCTCGGACCATACGCAGTAGTCCTCGCCGCTCTCGATCTTAAGGCCAAGGGAAGGCAGCGTCCATGGAAGGCCAGTGTGGGCGTGCGGGCAGGTCTCCCGGTCAGGGCAGTCAGAGCAGCGCTTATCCGCCGGCTGGTCGCCACCGAAGACAAACATCCCACCGATGGCGCTGACCCGGCGCGGGCTCTCACCCATAAACCAGTTCATCAAGTCCAGGCTGTGCACGCCCTTCTGCAGAGCTAGGCACACCACCATATCCTTAGAACGCGTCCGCCGCCGCGCAAAGAACTGTCCCTTATCCCGGCCAATATAGTCCACCAGCGATCCGGCGTAGACATTCCCTAGCTCACCGCCCTCAATTAGCGCCTTGGCGCGCTGCCAGATGCCATTCAGACGCATCTCCAGGAAGGTGCCCACCGTCAGGCCGGTCTGCTTCTGCAACTGCGCGATAGCAATGATCTGCTCGAAGCTCTGGGCCATTGGCTTCTCGATCAGCACATGTTTGCCGTTCTGGAGGGCTTCGCCAGCATTGGTGGCGTGGAAGCGGTCGCCAGTGCTGACAATGATGGCCTCGATGTCGGCCTCCCTGGCCATAGATTCGCCGGACTCATACAGCTCCACGCCCGGAAACTTGTCCCGCGCGATATCGAGCATCTCGGCCAGCACATCAGCCAGCGCCACCAGCTCGATCTCATCGCATTGGGTGGCCAGGTTCGCAAGATGGAAACCCCGGATCCCCAGGCCCACAACTCCAACTCTGAGTGGTTCAGACATAGTGCAATCTCCCTTTCTTGACCACACTTACCAACAGCGGCTATGTTAGCCTAGTTGGCACAATTGGGCAAGGCAAAATGGCAATGCAGTAAGAGAGACGTCTGCGCAATATTGTGGGCGAGAGGTCACGCGCGCAAAAGCGGCGAAAACATCCTAGACCGAGTCTACCTCCGGCCCAATGCAAGGCCTCCACTGGGAGGCAAGGCAGATGAAGCATTCGGAGTCATCACAAGCGCCGAAGAATAATGCCGCCGGCCAGTCGCTGAATGTCATAGCAAAACTGCCTGGCTTATTCAGATTTGCTATCGGGTGGTCGAGGCAGGGCCTGCCTGGCGACTGGCAACTGTGGCGATTTGCCTGCAAATGCTGCGGCTATGGTAAAGCATTCGACACGCAGTTGCACTATGGCGCCAAGGTGCGCGTTGACCTGTCCGATCCGATGTGCCGCTATCCACTGGTCTTCGGGGGTATGAAAGAGCCCACGCTGCTGAAGGCCATCTATGCCAGCCTCTCGGATGGCGACATCTTTGTTGATGTGGGCGCAAACTTCGGCTACTACACACTGCTGGCAGCAGAGATTGTGGGAACTTCGGGCCGAGTGCTGGCATTTGAGCCCCACCCGCACGTGGCCGAGTGGCTCGGCCAGAACGTGAGCCTGAATCGCTTTGACAATGTCGAGGTCTACGCGCTCGCCCTGGGCGACCATACAGGGATAACTGATCTGTACACGCCTATTGGCGAACAGTCCGGCCTGGCAACCCTGCAGCCCTCCGGCCGATTGCCAGACAAGATGCGGACAAGACGAGTACAAGTGCAGATGAATACTATGGACAATGCCTGTACCGATTATCTTCACAGGATAACTGCCATAAAGATTGATGCTGAGGGGTACGAAGTCCCCATATTGACGGGCGCAGAACAGATCCTGTCCTCAAGTGCGGCACCGACCGTCTTTTGTGAGACTGATGCTGAATCAGCCGGCAAGGTCGTCAGTATACTGTCACGACACGGCTATGTGGTGCACAGATTCGATCACGAGGCACTGGTGGCTGTGGATGAATCCGTACAGATCTCTGGTCAGGAAACGCTCTGCGGCCTGCTGCCCGGTGTCCACGAGCCGCCGCTGCTGATAGTGTGACGTAAGCTGTGTCCGGAGGTGATGCGGTTTGTCAGAGAACTTTGCCAGACCACTGGTCTTCCGTCGTGATGACATTGAACTGGAGCGTTCCATCTGTGGGTTTCGCCAGCGGATGGCCAGGGCCGAGGATGGGGTGCCGGCCAGCCTCACCTACCTGGCCGTCAGCGAGGCCGAATGCCACTACCACAAGCACACGACCGAGTATTACTACGTGCTGGAGGGTGAGGGGACGCTGAAGCTGGATGACGAGGTGTCTGAGCTCCGGCCCCACACTCTGGTCTGCATCCCGCCTGGGGTCAAACACGAGGCTGAGGGTGACGTGAAGGTGCTGGTCATCGGCATCCCGCCGTTCAGCCCGGATGACCAGTATATGGATGAATAGCCTACCCTCTGGCCCCCTCCCTGCAGGGAGGGGGAACGGGGATGGGTTGGTGGTCTCGCCTCAGTCCAGAAAGCGGATATCTACCACCCGGGGGTCGGGCCTGCGTCGGCGCGGGGTCCAGCAGAAATACTGGCACAGCAGATAGCCGGCGATGAAGCCACCGACGTGTGCCCCGTAGGCCGTTCCGCCGGCCCCGAAGGGGCTTATCACCATATAGAACAACTGGAAGATGAACCACATAATGATGAAGGCACCGGCTGGAATCTGTACGACCGTGATGAAGAAGAAGAATATGAGGGTGCGGACATAAGCCCCCTTGAATAGCCGATAGTAGGCAGCGAGGACGCCAGAGATTGCGCCGCTGGCTCCCACCAGGCCGACGCCAAGCTGGGACGGGCCGCCCTCAACCTGGGGCTGGAGCGACAGGAGGTCTCCCATCCCTGCCAGCAGGCTGTGGGCGACCGTAGCTACCGCACCACAGACCAGGTAGAAGATCAGGTATTTGAGATGCCCCATCCGGTCCTCGACGTTGTCCCCGAAGACCCATAGGAACAGCATATTGAAGCCAATATGCATCAGGCCTCCGTGCATGAACATCGAGGCGAGGATGGTGGCGCCAATGGTGTACACGCCCAGCTCGTGCCAGCCGTCCACTGAGAACAGGTAGATGGGCTTGAAGATCCAGCGCTCAGTAAAGCCTTGCTGGGTCACTTGCAGGAGAAAGACTACCACACAGGCAACGATGATGGAGACGTTGACCACCGGGAAGCGTCGCGAGCGGATGTTGTCACTGAAAGGGATCATTAGTTTGGGTTCTGGTCGAGCCTTAGATAACGCACACGGAACGCGACCCGTCCCTACGCCGCGTGCCTTATCAGCTTCTCACTACCGCTCGACTACTTGAGGCTCTCCAGGAGATCGCGGCCCCGCAGGATATCCCCAATGCGGTCATCACCGGACTCCCGCTCGATGATAATCGGCCCGCTGAAGCCAATCGCCTTGAGAGTGGCCACAAACTCCGGGATGTTCACCTGGCCCTCCCCCAGCGGCATCTCCGTGCCCAGTTGCCCCGCCTCGGTGGGCCAGATGCCGTCCTTGGCATGGCAGGAGATGACATACTCCCCCAGCAGCCTCAAAGCCGCGTTGGGGTCGCTCTTGCCGTAGAGAATCAGATTGGCCGGGTCGAAGTTTATCTTGATGTTGGGCCGGTCGAGTTCGTGAATGAAGTGCAGCAGTTCCTTAGCCTTCTCCTGACCGGTCTCCAGCCCCACGTACAGACCTTTGGCGGCCGCAGCGTCCGCGACCTGGCCCATCGCATCCAGCATCTGCTTGTGGATGGGGTCCTCAGGGTCCGCTGGCAAGAAACCCATGTGGATCAGGATCCCCTGCATCTCGGCTGCTTCCGCGAAGTCAATAGCCTTCATCGTGATGTCTAGACGCTCTTGGAGCTTATCGGGGAATGTAAACCCCACCGTGTTCCTGACATCGGCCATCGAGGCATAGCTTTCCCCCGGATAGCCCACGAACAACGAGATAATCTCTACAGCCGCCTCCTGAGCGGCTGCCCTCAGCTTGGCCGCGTTCTCGGAGGTGTAGAACTCCGGCGGCTGCGGCCCAAGCTGAGTGACATGGAATCCCAGCTCCTGCAGCCTCTTGAGGGCCTCAAAGGGGTCCTCAATACCCGGCGAGCAGAGAAACACTCCCACTTCCATTGGCCGCATATCAATCAGGCCTCCCTGTGTACGGCAGTATTGGCAAAGCTGTCGCTGTGGGAAGGAGATTTCGCTGCGGCGGTCAAACTTCCTGCCAACGGCGGAAGAAGTTACAATGTTTTGCTGATCGGAGGATAACAATGAGCGATTTGACCGTGGAGCTCAGCGGCAGCTATCGCGAGCAGGGCCGCCAGCATGGCGAGGCTCTCGCGCAGATTATCCAGGAGATCGTCGAGGAGACGGTAACTTGGGACAAGTATGAGAAGATGGACCGTGTCGAGTGGGTCATGGAGCTGCTGCAGGCTAATCTGCAGCATTTGGCCCCAGGAGTGCTGGACGAAATGCACGGCATTGCAGAGGGTAGCGGAGTCGAGTTCCGTGACATCCTGGGTCTCAATGTCGTCGCCGACATCGGGCAGGCACAGAAGTTCTGTACTGCTATGGGCTGGGCAGATACTCCTGATGGCCCTATCATCGGGAAGACCAATGACATCGGCCAGAATAAGGAGAAGTACCATCACCCGTTCCGCCGCAAGAGTGGAGATGGACTGCCGGCGATCTGGGCCACCTGGCCGGGCACTGTGTGGACGAACTGCTTTGTCAATGCCGAAGGCCTCGCGTTTGGCGGTGCCAGCCTGGGAATGGAGGCACGCAATGAGGCCGGCATCTCCTCTAACTGCATGCTGCGCGTCATTATGGACCGGTGTGGCACCGTGGACAAGATGATAGCCTTGTGCGAGGAGATTCCGGTGATGCACCATCCAGCCCACAATGTCTACTGTGACACGCAGGGCAATCTAGTGACGGTCGAGTTGACCCCTGAGGGCACGTATGTTTGCCAGGGACCGGGACAGTCCTACACCAGGGCCACCAACCACTTCTGCCCCGGACCGTACGAAGGCCGTAATAGCGGCGAGCAACGGCATATCGAAAACAGCAAGCGGCGGTTTGCTAACCTCCAGCGTCTGGCCGAAAGCCTCCCGCATACCGTGGAAAGTATGCTGCAAGTGGTGCAAGACCACGCCGAGGAGGGGCAGATCTGCCAGCACGGTAATGCCGATATGTGGAGTTCGACCGCGTATATTGCGATCCCCTCACAACGGCGGATGCTCATCGGCCGGGGACAGCCGTGTGAGGCTGAGTTCTTCGAACTGGCCCTCTGATCACCGCACGCGTCGAGGCACCGTGGGCCGAGAGGAGTGACGTATGATGTCACGAATTGCCAAGCTAGGTGTCGTGCTTGGGGTATTGATGGTTATAGCTGCCGTCGTGTACTGGCAGGTGGGCTGGCCGGTTGTCGAACAGCCTCCGGCGCCGCCGCCGGCTGCCGAACACCCCACCATCAACTGGGCGGAACTGCCCGAATCTATGGGCCCGGCGGACGCCCCGGTCGCGCTGACCGTGTTCTATTCAAAGGCTACCTGCTTTGCCGGGGCGACAGTGGAGATGGGGCTAAAAGTCGCGGAAAAGTATCCTGAACAGGTGCAGGTGAGATTCCTGGACATGGCGGCTCCGGAGACGCAGGAGTTAGCCCAGGAGTGCGGCATAGTTCTGCTCAATGCCATGGCGGTGAACGGCAAATGTCATTTCACCCTCGCAGGCGAGGAGGGGGAGCGGTCAGTATCACTAGAGGGGCCGGTAATGGCCTCTGGCACGGCTCCGGTGGGGGGATACTGCGAGGGCGATGTGATCGAATGCATTGAAGTAGAACTGGAAATGGAAGAAAAGGCACCATGAGGAGGTCCGCCATCATTGCCCTTGCATGAGAATCTGGAGGCGTTGGCAGTATCTGTGAGGGCGCGGTTTGTCACGCCCATCTATGCCAGGAGAAAACAGGGCGCGATAAATCGCGCCCCTACTTACTCCGGCTATCGAGACGGTTCACCACAATCGCCGCCTCTGGCTCGACCGGACACACATTCTCACACGTGCCGCAGCCGGTGCACTTGTCTGCCACAACGTGTGGGCGCTTGAGACGCCGGGGCCCGTGCAGTTGCATCTCGATGGCATCATAGGGACACTGCTCATCACAGACGAGGCAAAGCCGGTAGTCCTTGCCCGGTTGCCAGGCCAGGCACTTATTCTCGTCAATGGTGGCCAGGCCGATCTTGATGTCGTTCTTCTTCTCTTGCAAAGCGAAGGGGATCAGCGCGCCGCTGGGACAGACATCGCCGCATACAGTGCATTTCTCCGTGCACTCACCGATACGGGGCACCAGAATTGGGGTGAAGACGCCATCCAGTCCTGCTTGTGCCACTGCTGGCTGCAAGCCGCCCGTCGGGCAGGCACGCATGCATTCCCCACAGCGCAAGCACAGGTCACAGAACTCCTCCTCGGTCATAGCGCGGATCCCGCCCGGTCCGCGCACAATGGCCCCTGGTGGCCGAAGCAGCCTGGGGTTCAGTCCTGGGCGGTGCCCGTGAAACTTCGCGACAATTGCATAAGCCAGGCCCGCGCCCACTCCAGCCAACAGCTGCCGCTTTTCGATATCAGTAGCTGCGTCTGCTCCGTGCTTCATCCTCAGACTCAGGCCAATGCGGTTGACACCAGGCTGTGGGCAGACCATACAGTTGTAGCACAGGATGCACTCCGGTGTGCGCGTGACCTCAGGGCTATCCGCGGGAATTGCGCCCATCTTGCATTCCCGCTCGCAGCGGCGGCAGTGGATGCAGCCCTCTGCGACCTGCCGCTTCCAGAAGCCGAAGCGTCCCACCAGCGCCAGCAGCGCCCCCAGTGGGCACAGGTTGCGGCACCAGTAGCGGCGGCTCAGTGCCCCGAGCGCAATAAGGGCAATGAACATAACGGCCACTGCGATGCTCAGCGAGAAGCCAACCGGCTGGACCGGATAGGCACGTACTCCCAAGGCCAGCAGAGCTTCACGCCCGTGTATCACACCCAGATTATAGGCCCCCACTGCCAGGGGATAGAGCACCACGGCGAAAAAGCGTGTCAGCAGCGGGATCGGGTCGAGCAGCCAGGCGATCTGCTTGCTAAACAGAGCCGCCACCAGGACGGCGGCGAGGATATAGTACTTCAGTTGAGGTAATTGCCCGCGATCCTTGCATTGCTTGCGGAACAGTATCTTATCGGTGATGTCCAGGCAGGTGCCCAGCGGGCAGATCCACCCACACCAAAAGCGCCCTAGCAAGACCGTCGCTACTAGTATCACGATGGCCGGGTAGAAGTGGGAAAGCGCGCGGGAGCCGCTAGCCAGGACCGAGGTCAACATGGCTAGTGGATCGGCCTTCAAGAACCCCGCCGCCGTTGGCCGCACGCTGCCTGGGTGCCACGTCGCCTGCCACAGCAGCACGACAAATAGCACCAGGAACGCAATCTGCACGACCCGCCTGAGTTGCCGTACCCACATTCTGTGAGATCAACTCCAGCCAGCTTAGCCACCCTCGGCCAATAGCTTCTTGATTGCGGCCTCCAGTTCCGCCACCTTACCGGCAGGCCCGAAATCATACCGCAGTACGCCCTGACGGTCTATCACCTTCGTTGCCGGTATTGAGTAGCTCGACTTGCCACCCCAGAAGGCGTTATCGGTCACATCCGACTTCATTACAAATGGCATCGTCAGTTCGGGATGTTCGAGCTTGAGCCAGCCCCTGACCGTAGCGGCATCGTCGTCAGAGGATACCACCAATAGCTCGACTCCCTCGTCTCGGTACTGCTGCCACAGCGGTTGGTACTGGAGCAGCTTGGGGATGCAGGGCTCGCACCAGGTCGCCCAGAAGTCCACTACCAGAATCTTGCCGGCATAGTCTGATTTCTGGATGGTGTTGCCCTCGACATCGGCAAGTTCGAAGTCTGGAATTGCCTCCCCGATCTCTCCTTTTTCGCCGGACGGCTCCACCACTGGGCGCACAGGCGTAGGCGTGGATGTCTCATCCATCTGGGGCTGGCAGCCCAGTGTCAGGACAGCAAGCAAGCCTACCACAGTCACGTATCTCATGTTTGCGTCTCCGTTCCCTCCAGAGCTAGGTGACGCCGGTCATGTTACTTTTCTGCGTCGTTTTGCTCATTCTTCATAACCTCAGATAGGTGACACGTAGTTCCTCCTGATCACCTCGAAAGGAAACTGTAGGCCAATGGCGAAAAGAATGTATGGTTAGGAAGGTAACTGCCAATGAGCGACAATCAGCGTCTGCCTCCGGGCCAACAGGTCATAGACAAGATAATTGACATTCACCTTGGCGTCAACCCTCCCTTCGATCGCGCGACCTGGACGCTGACCGTTGAGGGCCTGGCCGAATAGCCTCAGGTTCTCATCCGAGAGTCCTTTCTGGCAGATGGCACGCTGCAGTTGGTGAGGAGATAAACGGCTGGCAGACTCAGGGCACAACATGCGAAGTCATAGGATGTGTCTTGGATTATGGTTGATGACGAGCTTGAAAAGCAGAATGGAGATGACGAGACTTGGGAAGATCCTCGTGAGAAGGCTCGCGACGGCGCTACCGTCATCCGCATGAGGTGCGGCCGGCTGGATATCCAGGTCTTCGCGCCACTGCTGGTCGAGCACGCCGGCATACACAGGCTCGACGCCCCGCAGGTCTGTGCGCGGGGGGCCGGCATCCTCGTGGATAACATCAGCATTGATGCTGCTGAGGCCCTGGCTGAAGCGCTACAAGAGCACGGTGAGGGTTGTTTCGTCGTACCGGCTGCCTTCGTCGTGCCGCTCCCGAGGGCAAAACCGCTTCACGCTGCACGCCTGACCCCGTCTGATCTCGGTCCGACGGATACTGTTGGACAAGTCGAGCAGGCGCTCTGGCGAACGGCTGTAGCCCTGGCCCTGGCCCGCGTCAGCGTCGAGACCACGCAGACCGTGCCGTCTTCTGCAAGCCTTTTGACCCGCCGCATGCGCTACGTTGGGGTAGGTGGGATTCCTGGCATTGCCATTGGCAGCGCTCTCAGCCCCTCGACGAGCAGCAAAACGGTCACGAAGTCCGGCCGACGCACTTTCCTCGACACTGTCTTTTTGGCCCCACTGCGTCGTTACCGCGTTGACGCGGGAGGGTTCGATTACAGCATTCTCGGCAAGCAACTACAGGGTAACAGCGAGGCGAACATCCAAGTCCTCGCCCGCTGGTTTCTGCACGCCGCCGGTCACATGCGCACGAACTTCGATACAAAGCAACTCATGCTCACTGGCCAGGTGGACCTGCCAAATCTCTCATCGCAGGGGTTCGAAGATCTGGTGCACTGGCTGATAAACCTGGTACGCTTCGGGGATGAAGAGACTCCGGCAGAAGGGGAATGGCCAACATCTCAATAGGCGCGTTATTGAACCTGATGCCAGTTCGTCTCGACGTCAGCGTTCCGGAGATTGTTTAGACGGCTTGCGCTTGCGTCGGCAGACCAATTCACGCACCACGGTCCACACGTAGCGGCACGACCATCTCAGCACCGGGATGCGCGAATAGCCCGAGGCTCTGCGATACTCGTGACTGGGAACGTTCATCACTCGCAAGCCGCGCTTAATCGCCTTGATGGTCATCTCTTGCTCGATGGTCGTTATGTTCTCGCGGAGATTGAGGCTGCGCAGGGCAGCGGTGCGTCCCGCCCGAAAGCCATTCTGCATATCCGTCAGCCTGGTGCCAAAGCGCCAGTTGACCAGCAGCATCAGGAGATTCTGCCCGGTCAGGCGGATGAACCCGCTCCAATCCCCCGCCAGTTCGTCACTGCCACCACGCATTCGGCAGCCGATCACGAGGTCCGCCTCGTCCGCCAGAATCGGGGCTACCAGCCGGGGGATGTCCTCAGGGACATGCGAGCCATCGGCGTCAATAAAGACGATAATGTCTGTGTCAACCGTGTCAATCGCCTGGCGGATGGCAGCGCCCTTTCC